>CAIOST010000161.1 GCA_903861045.1 uncultured bacterium
GCAACTTTCTGGCACCATTTTCCGCGATTCCACGCGTGGATTAGAGCCTTGCCGGACTTCTCGGGCCTCCGATTGTCGATCGATGCGCCTTCTTTCGGGTCAGTTCGTGTATTCGACGTAGTTTATCCGCCTCAAATGAGGCAGTCCTTCGACCCTCGCGCTGAACTCTCGCAGTTTGGGGGCTGGCGATTGGGCAGCGAAATCACGGCAGCCGGTCTAGGGCGCAAAAAACATTATAAAATCCCTGTTTTCTTTGAAATATCAGGCTTGCCGGCGGGGTACGGCTGTGTCATTATAGTACCTGTTTGCCGAATTGTTCGGCACGATGAGTCATTAATAGCAATCTTGTTCTAATTAAGGGCAATCCATGACAAAGCAGAGGTTTTCGGCGGCGGTGGCGAGTCGCTCCACGTTTGTTGTGTTGGCGGAGCTGGTGGGGGGGGGCTCCTTCAGTTTCAAGCCCATTGATGCATTTTTGAAGGGGTACAAGGATGATCCGGCCGGGTTACCCGCCGGGTTTGAACTGGTGGGGATCACCAGCCCGCAAAGCCCGGGCGGCGTGGCCAACATCGAACCGGCCAGCGTTCTGGCCCATGTGCAGGCTGCCAATCTGTTGGGCGATCTGGATTTCATCCCGCACGTAACTTGCAAGGATTTTAATCTGGAGGGGATCGTCAGCAATATTATGGCGCTGCGGGCCCTGGGGGTGCAAAGCATTCTCGCGCTGACCGGCGACAAGCCCGTCAAAGCCAAGGGTGTTTTCGAGCTGGAATCCGTGGGCTTGCAGAAGCTGCTCCACACGATGAACCAGGATCAGTATCTCAAGGCCTCGGCAGGCAAACTGGATAATATTCCGCAGTTTGCGATCGGTGCGGCGGTCAGCCCGTTCAAATATACCGAAGCCTCCCAGATGCAGCAGTACTATAAGATGGAGAAGAAGATCGCCGCCGGCGCAAGCTTCCTGATCACGCAGGTGGGCTGGGATTGGCGTAAGTCCGCAGAGCTTTTCCAGTACCTGAAGTCCAAGAACGCCAGCGTGCCGGTAATCGGCAATGTGTATCTGCTGAGCACGATCAGTCCCGCGCCGCGTCTCATGCATGACCACAAACTGCCCGGCTGCTTCGTCTCCGATGCCCTGCTGCAAAAGGTCAATGAAGAGGGGTTGGACGAGCATCTGGAACGTGCCGCCCAGCAGGTGGCCATGTACAAGGCCCTGGGGGCCGCCGGCGTGGATGTCGGCGGTTTGCCTGATTATGCTGCGCTGCGCAAGATCATCGTGCGTGCGGCCGCCATCGGCAAGAACTGGGAGGCATACAAGGCCAACCTCTCCTGGCCGGCGGAAAAGGCTTTCTATCTCTACGACACCAACAATCGGCAGGTCACCCTGTCCGCGCCCGGCAAGACCGGGGCACAGAAGTTCTATGACTTCACCCATCGGGCGCTGTTGGACCGCGCACACACCGGCTTCCATGCGCTGAAGGGGTTCTGCTCGATGACGGGCATCGCCAAGGGCAAGGGGTGTGCGTACCGGATGTTCAACGCCTGGGAGAAGAGCGCCAAGTACCAGTTGTTCGATTGCGAGGAGTGCGGCGACTGCTTCCTGCCGGAGAATGCCGGCCTGTGCACCATGGGCGGTTGCGAGAAGGGGCTGGCCAACGCCCCGTGCGGCGATGCGACCGTGGATGGCAAGTGCGGCAATAACCTGGAGCGCGTCTGCATCGGTGACCGGATCTACCAGGCCGCCGCGGCCAAGAAGGACCTGGCCAGCCTGACCCGCATCCTGCCGCCGCGCATTCCGGCGCTGGCGCACACGTCGTCGATCGTCAACGCCCTGTTCCAGCGGGATCACACCAAGCCGAACCTGCTGATCAACATCGCCGAGGCCATCCACGCCTCGATCCCCAAGACCGGCCTCATCATGAAGGAGCTCCACGCGCTGGGCCCGGACGCCTACACCAAGGACAGCGGTCCGCTGCGCTACATCCGCGCTTTGATCGAGTCGCAAGTCGAGGAAGGTGCCGATTACCTGGCTGTGAACCTGGATGCATTCGGCGAGCGCGATCCAAACCTAGCCGTCGAGCTGATGCGGCAGTACACCCGTTTGGTGCGCCAGTGGAGCCACGGCGTACCGATTTGCGTGGATTCCAGCGACAACAATGTGTTGGCTGCCGGCTTGAAGGAGTGGTACCACACGCAGGAGCCGGTGCGCCCGCCGCTGCTGAACTCTGTTAAGACCTACACGGCGGATGAGATCCTGCCGCTACGCAAACAATATAACTTCTCGATCGTCGGCCTGCTGGTCACACAAGATATTCCCACGGGCCCCGGCGGCTCGCACTCCGTGGAAGAACTGTATCAACTGGCGCGCCAGATTTTCGAAAAGGCCACTGCTCACGACTTCAAGCCAGGCGAAATCTTCTTTGATAGCACCGTGTTCCCGCTCGCGATCGACATGCCGATGGATGTTAACGTGCCTGGTTACACCTACCGCGCCTTCGAGACGATCAAGCGGATCAAGGCGGACCCGAAGATGAAGGGGGTCCATTGTTCACTGGGGCTGAGCAACTCGGTGCGCGACCTGCCCGGGCGCCGGGTCGGTGTCTGCCGCGCCTACACCGCCAAGGCCTACGAGTACGGACTGGATGCCGGCATCGTCAACACCGCCCACCGCTACGGCCATACCGAGGCAGATCCGCAACTGGTGGAAATGGTCGATGCTTTCGCCAAGATGGACGGCACGCCCGAGAAACAGGATATGGCTATGGCCATGATGGGCAAGTTCTGTCAGGATAACAAGAAGGCGAGCGCCTAGCCGCTGGTCGGGCTTAGCCATAAATTATCTCAGCTTTTGCTGCAAACGAAGAAGAATAGGAATGTGGCCATGACGGTACTCGATGGGAACCTGGTAGCCAAACAGATCAAGGATGAGATCCGCCGAGCGATCGCCGGCTACGCGGTGAAGCCGAAGCTGGTGGTGATTCTGGTGGGCGAAAATCCCGCCTCCAAGGTCTATGTCGGTATGAAGGATAAGGCGTGTGCAGAGATCGGCTTTGCCAGCGAAAAGCTCGTGCTGCCGGCCAGCGCCTCGGAGGCCGAGTTGCTGGCGCTGATCGATCGCCTGAATGCGGATGACACGGTGGACGGCATTCTCTGCCAGCTCCCGCTGCCTAAGCAGATTCGCGAGCACCAGGTGCTCGAGCGCATCTCGCCGCAGAAGGATGTGGACTGCTTCCACCCCATGAACGTCGGCTACTTGGCCACAGGCAACCCCTTCGTCAAACCCTGCACCCCCGCAGGCGTCATCGAGATCATGAAGCGCTATCAGATCAACCTGAGCGGGGCCCATGCCGTGGTGGTCGGACGCAGCAACATTGTTGGCAAGCCGCTGGCCCAACTCCTGCTGGCCGAGCATGCCACCGTCACGATCTGTCATTCGCGGACCAAGGACTTGGCAGCCGTCTGCCGCTCCGCCGACATCCTGTGCGCTGCCATCGGCAAGCCGGAGATGGTCCAGGGTGACTGGATCAAGGATGGCGCTGTGGTCATTGACGTCGGCGTGAACCGCGTGGATGACGCCACTAACCCGCGCGGCTATAAGCTCGTGGGTGATGTGGACTACGCCGCCGCAGCAAAGCGCGCCTCGTATCTCACGCCGGTGCCGGGCGGCATCGGCCCCATGACCATCGCTATGTTGATGCAAAATACACTCGAGTTACACAAGCGGCGTTGCGGCTGAGCGCCACCGCGGTCACACCACCGATAACCGGGAGAACCTAGCATGTCCACACTCGACCCGACCAAGATGGCCGATTGGCAGATCGCCGAAAAGGCCGCTGAAAACATGAAGACCGTGTACCAGCTGGCCGACGACCTCGGACTGGAAAAGCTGGAGTTGTTCCCCTACGGCCACCATGTCGGCAAGATCGATTTTCTGCAGGTGCTGCGCCGCCTCGAGAAGCGCCCCAACGGGAAATATATCGATATCACCGCTATCACCCCCACGCCGCTTGGTGAAGGGAAGTCCACCACCACCATCGGCCTCATCCAGGGTCTGGGACGCCGCGGCAAGAAGGTCATCGGCGCCATCCGGCAGCCCTCCGGCGGCCCCACCTTCAACATCAAGGGTTCCGCCGCCGGCGGTGGCCTCTCGCAGTGTGTGCCGTTGACCGACTTCAGCCTCGGCCTCACCGGCGATATCGATGCCATCACCAACGCCCACAACCTGGGCATGGTGGCACTCACCAGCCGTATGCAGCATGAGTTCAACTACGATGATGCCATGCTGGCCAAGAAGAAGCTGAAGCGCTTGGATATCGATCCGGACCAGATCCATGTGAAGTGGGCGATCGACTTTTGCGCGCAATCGCTGCGCGAAATCATCATCGGTATGGGCAGCCGCATGGACGGCTTCCTGATGCGTAGCGGCTTCCAGATTACGGTTTCTTCTGAAATCATGGCGATCCTGGCCGTAGCCCGCGACTTGAAGGACATGCGCGAACGGCTCGGCCGCATGGTTCTGGCGTGCGATAAAAAGGGTAACGACGTCACCGCGGAAGATCTCGAGGTCGCGGGGGCCATGGCGGCCATCATGTCCAAGGCCATCTACCCCAACCTCATGCAGACCATCGAAGGGCAGCCGGTGCTTGTACACGCCGGCCCGTTTGCCAATATTGCCATCGGCCAGTCGTCGATTATCGCGGACCGACTGGCACTGAAGCTGGCGGACTACCACGTCACGGAAAGTGGCTTTGGCGCCGACATCGGTTTCGAGAAGTTCTGGAACCTGAAGTGCCGCGCGAGCGGGCTTACACCTAACTGCGCCGTGATCGTGGCTACCGTGCGGGCGCTCAAGATGCACGGCGGCGGACCGCGCGTGGTTCCGGGTAAGCCGCTGGACAAGGCGTACACCGAGAAGAACACGGCGCTGGTCGAGCAGGGCGTCGCCAACCTGGTTGCGCACATCGAGACCGTCAAGAAGAGCGGCATTCCGCCGGTGGTCTGCATCAACCATTTCTATACCGACAACGATGACGAAGTGGCGGTCATCCGCCGGGCCGCAGAACAAGCCGGCGCGCGCGTGGCCCTCTCGAAGCATTGGGAAAAGGGGGGCGAGGGCGCACTGGAGCTGGCAGACGCCGTGGTCGATGCCTGCAACGAGAAGTCACAGTTCAAGTTTCTCTATGACCTGTCGCTGCCGGTAGCCGCGCGCATCGAACTGATCGCGAAGGAAGTGTATGGCGCGGATGGTATTGCCATCCAACCCGCGGCGCAGGCCAAGATCGAGAAGCTGGATGCCGATCCCACGGTGAAGCAGCTCGGCACGTGCATGGTCAAGACCCACCTGAGCATCTCGCATGATGCGTCGCGCAAGGGGCGCCCGAAAGGGTTCACGCTCCCCATCCGCGACGTGCTGGTGTTCCGCGGCGCCGGCTTCGTCGTCCCGATTGCCGGCGACATCAAACTGATGCCCGGCACGGCCTCGGATGCCGCCTTCCGGCGGATTGATGTGGATGTGGAGACCGGCAAGGTCAAGGGGTTGTTCTAGCGCACCCCATGAGTGTGGCGGAAGGATCACTACCCTTGTCGGCACAGAAGGCCGCGTTGCGTCGCAGGATGCGCGCGGCCGCTCGGCCCATGGCCGCGGCGGTGGCTGCCGCGGCCGCGGAGCAGTTCGTGCTGGTCCTGGAGGAACAAAACCGCTGGCAGCAAGCCTGCCGCATTCTGGCTTTTATGCCCATGCCGGCGGAACTGGATGTGCGTCCCGCCGTGCTCCGGGCCCTGCAGGCGGGTAAGCGGATGGTCCTGCCGCGTTACCGTCCGGCGCAGCGCGATTATGAAGGGTGCTAGGTGGCCAATCTCACCAGCGATTTGCAGGTGGGCGCTTTCGGGATTGCCGAGCCGGCCGCACACTGTCCGGTCTGCGCCCTGTCGCAGTTGGATTTTGTGCTCGTCCCGGGGCTTGCTTTTGATGCAGCCGGCCACCGGCTGGGGCGCGGCAAGGGCTTTTTCGATCGGTTGCTGGCTGAGGTGCGGGGGGTTAAATGCGGCGTGGGGTTTGACTGGCAGATCGTGGCGCATGTGCCGGTAGAACCGCATGATATCGCCCTGGACTGCCTGGTAACGCCGACGCGTTGGCTGACCTGTGGCCCGGCATAATGGAGGCGGCATCATTGACGTGCGCCTGACGCGCTTCGCGGCTTCCAAGTGGCCGGGCTTTCCAGTATTCTTACGCCACTCATTTGTCATGCGGTGGATTCTATACAATGTCCTTTTTGCGATCGGCTACCTGTTGCTGGTGCCGGGGTTTCTGCTGCGGATGCTGCGGCGTGGTGGCTATCGGCGGCATTTCCGGCAACGCTTTGGCCGCTATGGCGCCCTGACGGTCGCGAAGATGGCCGGGGATCCTGCGGCGGAGCGCCCTATCTGGATCCATGCCGTGAGCGTGGGCGAAGTGTATGTGGCGTGGCAGGTGATGCACGCCCTGCGCGTGAAACGCCCGGGGACGCGCTTCGTGCTCAGCACCACCAGCTCTACCGGGTGGCGGGAAGCCGAGAAGCGCATCCGTGCCGAAGACGTCTTGATCTACAACCCGCTTGATTTCCCGTGCTGTGTGCGCCGTGCTTTGGCCACGATCCGCCCCCGCGCTTTTATCCTCACGGAGTCCGAGATCTGGCCGAATCTGATTCGCGCCTGCGGTCAGCGTGGCATCCCGGTATTTCTGATCAACGCGCGCATTTCTGACCGGTCCGCGCCGCGCTATCGGCGGTTGCGTGGCTGGTTTGGTCCGGTGCTGCGCGAATTCCGATTGCTGTTAGCGCAATCCGAGCTGGATCGGCAACGGTTGCTGGATGCGGGGGCGGCGTCGTCGCAGGTGGTGGTAACGGGAAGTGTCAAGTTTGATGTGGCCCATCGAGATCCGGCCAAGGCGCAGCAGGCGGCCGCCTTGCTGAGCCAGTTGGATATGGGCGCAGAGCGCACGGTGCTGCTGGGGGGGTCCACCTGGCCCGGGGAAGAGGACCTGCTGCTGGCGATCTACCGGCGGTTGCTGCCGCGCTATCCCTCCCTGCGACTGGTGCTGGTCCCACGGCATTTCGAGCGCGGCGATGCCGTGGCGGCTGCCATTGCCAAGGCCGGGTTTACCTGCCTGCGCAAGAACCTGCTCGATGCCGGTGTGGAACCAGCGGCCAGAGGGGCGCAGGCGGTCTTGCTGGTTAATACCACGGGGGAGCTGATGGGCTTTTATGCGCAGGCGGAGGTGGTTTTTGTTGGTAAGAGTCTCTGCGAGCATGGCGCGCAGAATATGATCGAGCCGTGTTTGTGCGGCAAGGCCACGTTGGTGGGACCGTATACCGAGAATTTCCGCCCGGTCATGGCCGACTTGCTGGAGGCGCGCGCGCTGATTCAAGTTCCGGACGTGGCAGCCCTGGAACGCGAGATCGAAGGGCTGCTGGCCGATCCGGCGCGACGTGCCGAGTTGGGGCAGCGGGCCGCCGCGGCCGTACAGCGCCGGCGCGGTGTCATTGGGCGCTGTGCCGATCTCCTTTTGCAAGGGATGACCTAATGCGAAATCGTGTGGCACCGGCAGACAACGCCGGGGTTGGTGGGGGGCGGCGGGCGGTGGTGCGTACCGGTGGCGATGTGGTCTGTTTGAGCCTTTCGCCCGCCGTACAGCGTACGTTGGTCTTTGCAAGGTTCCAGGCTGATGCCGTGAACCGGGCGGACGCCAGTTTTGTCACGGTCGGCGGCAAAGGGGTTAACACGGCGCTGGCCTTGGCGCGGTTGCGGCGTGCCGGTGTCGTGACGGGGTTGAACGGCGGGGACACGGGGAAGTTTGTCGTAGAATTTATGAAGGCGCGCGGGGTGACCTGCGCTTTCACCCGCACGCCCTGGCCGACGCGCACATGCACCACAATTTTGGACCGGGCCACTGGCGAGGTCACGGAGTTGGTGGAAGAGGGATGGGTGCCGACGGCGGCGTTCCTGCAACGCTGGGAGGCGGCCGGGCAGAAGCGCTTGCGGCAGGCCGTGGCGGCGGTGCTGTGCGGTACCCTGCCGCGGGGGGTGCCGGAGAATCTCTGGGCGCGTCTGGCGGCCAGGGCGAGGCAGCAACAGATCCCAGTGTTGATTGATTCGCATGCGGCGCCGCTGTGGCAAGCACTAGCGCAAGAGCCCTGGCTGGCCAAGATGAATGCCTGCGAACTGGCAAAAACTTTGTCGGGCACCTGCCGCACGGAAGCGCAGATCGTGGCCGGCGCCCGGAAGCTGATCGCGGCCGGCGCTCACTGGGCCCTGATTACCCGCGGCCCGCAACCCGCGATGCTAGTCAACCGGGAGCAGGGCGCGTGGCGCATCCGGCCGCCGGTCCTGACCGACGTGGTGAGCCCGATCGGCAGTGGCGATTGCGTGAATGCCGGCCTGATGGAGGCACACTTGCGCGGCCGGGAAATGTGCGCGGCCGTTTGTTTCGGGCTGGGGTGCGGCAGTGCCAATGCGCGTACCGCTACGCCCGCAGATTTCACGGCGCAGATGGCCCGTGAGTTGGCGGCGCGCTGCGTGGTGGAAAGGGTGCGATAACGCAACGTTGACAGGCGCATGGCATACGCCTAACATGGCCGGCTCAAAGGAGAATTCAGCAACATGAATCGTGTATATGCTTGGAGTGCGGCCGTTGTTCTGTGTGGGATGACGGCGCTGGCCGCCGAGACCGGGGCGGGCGTGAGCAAGGGGATGAAGGTGGAGAAGTACCAGGTCACGGGCCCGGTGGTCGAAGTGACCGAGAGTAAAATTGTCATCCAGAAGGATGATGGCAAGTGGCAGATTGCGCGGGACGCTGCCACCAAAGGCGCCAGCGAGATCAAGGTCGGCGAGAAAGTCACGGTCGAATACAAGATGATCGCCGTGGATATCGAGCTCAAGGGCGCTAAGAAGGAGGCCGAGAAAGCCGAAAAGGCGGCCGAGAAGGCCGAGAAGCAAGCTAAGAAGTAGACGCAGGGCGCCGTCGGTTTCGGTTCCCCCGGTGTACGGCGCTCAGCCCACCGGGGGTGTTGTTTGTAGCAGGAGGATGCGCGCCGCTGGCGGTGCCGCATGTGACGGGGCAGAGTAGAGTACGATGTGGCGATATGTGGCTCAGCGCCTGTTGGAGATGATCCCCACGACGTTAGGGGTGCTGTTGCTAACGTTTCTGCTGTTCCATGTGGTCGGGGGGTCGCCGGCCCAGGTCATTAAGGGGAAGAATGCCAGCGCGGAGTCGCTGGCGGCCTTTGATGCCCGTTACGGCTATGACAAGCCGCTGTTCTGCGGTTCCTGGGCGCGCTTGCGCGCCATGGATGATCAGCACCGCATACCTGCGGCGGAGACGGGTACGTCGTGGCGCGTGCCCCTGACGTACGCCTTGCCGGCCGGCTTTTATCGTTTGACCGTCGCCGGTGCGGACGGACAGCGTGCCGCGCCCGAACTCATGGTTTTTCAGCAACCATTGTCCGGTGGCCAGGGCGTCACCAATCGGGTGGCAGCCGTGCGGCAGGGGCGCGGATGGGTGATCCGGTTCATGGTGCCGCCGGCGCAGCGCATCCCCACCCTGAGCGTGACCGGTGTGACGCCGGCCGCCGCCACGTTGCGCAAGCGCACGCGTCATTTCTTCGATTCGCAACTGTTTCATTTTCTGAACGGCCTGCTGCATGGCGATTTGGGCACATCCGCCGAGTACGACATGGGCGTGGGGCAGATTTTATGGCGCGGTGCCGGCCCTTCGCTGGCACTGACGGTGCCGATTCTCATCGGCGGCACCCTGTTGGCCGTGATGCTGGGGTTGCTCTGCGCGATGTGGCGCGGGGGCGGGTTGGATCGCGGGATCCTGCTGGTTTCCACGGTGCTGATGAGCGTGAATTATGTGGTGTGGGTGCTCGCAGGACAGTATTTCCTGGCCTATCGGTTACGCCTCTTTCCCATCTGGGGGTTCGAAGGGTGCGTCTACGTCATGCTGCCGGTGCTCATTGGCGTCCTGGGCGGGTTGGGACGCGATATCCGCTTCTATCGGGCCGTGATTCTTGACGAGATTTACAAGCCTTATGTGCGCACCGCCTGGGCCAAGGGGTTGACCGGGGCGCAGGTAATGATCCGGCATGTCTTGCGCAACAGCCTGATCCCCATTATCACGTATGTGAGCCTTTCGATCCCCTTTCTTTTTGCGGGGAGTCTGCTGCTGGAAAGTTTCTATGGGATTCCGGGGTTGGGGTGCATCAGCCTGAATGCCATTCATTCTTCCGACATGGCGGTGGTGCGGGCGGTGGTGATTGTCGGCGCTCTGCTCTACCAGGTGGTCAACCTGTTGACGGACCTCTGCTATGCGTGGCTGGATCCGCGGGTGCGGTTAGCCTAACGTCAGGACTTACATTCTTTTTTTTAATAGGGTACAATAGGTGACAACTCATGAGTAAACAGCCCACGCAATTTGACTTTTGGTATGCGGTCAACAACACGGAAGTTGTGCTGGCCCCGAGTCGCCATTTGGAGACCTTTGGCAATACGCTGATCAATTACCACATGGTCAGCGAACTGATGGATGCGCCGAGCCAAGTGCGTGTGCGAGAAGGGCGGATGCAGGCGTTGCGCCCCCAGATTGTCACGCCCACCGCCTACAGCAGCATGATTCTGGAGGGGTTCGGGGAGCAGGCCGAGAAGTACATCGAATGGCTGCGCGAACACGAGGACCATGTGCGCATCCTGCGTTATGGCTATACCCTGCGGCAGGAGTCCTTCAGCGAGCATGTGGTGACCGATTCGCTGGGCGCGGTGTTGGAACGGGTGAAGAGCGACGTGTCCGGGCGTAAGGACCCGTTTAGCGCGATTATCAAGGGGGTGGACGCCCCGTGGGATGTCTGCCTGGTGCGGCTCTTCTGGCAGGTGATTCAAAACTCGGCCCAGGCCAACTTCCGAGAGATGGCCGCCAAGCGCATGTTTGAGATCCAGGACGGCCTGCCGCATGGCGTCCGTGAGGAAATTGAAGGGGCATTCCAAGCGGCGGCCCGGGATGCCGGTCTGCTCAAGGCGCTGGGACGATTGTTGCAGCAGCACAATGTTTTCGACCAATATCAGGACCGATTTTTTGCGCTGGTGAAGGGGAAGGGGTGAGGCTCGCATGAAACAAACCTATGTTGTGGCGGTCGCCAACCAGAAGGGCGGCGTAGGGAAGACCACCACCGTGGTGAATCTCGCTGCGGCGTTGGCGCAGTTGCACCAGACGGTGCTGGTCATCGATTTGGATCCCCAGGCCAATGCCACCAGCGGCCTGGGATTAGCACAGCAGCCGGGGATCAGCCTCTATCCGGTCCTGACGGGGGCGGCGGATGTGGCCGATATGATCCAGCCTACGCCGTATGAGAACATCAATATCATCCCCGCCGAGTTGGATCTCGCCGGCGCGGAGATTGAGATCGCGCGGCAGGTGGATCATCTGCAGGTTGTGCGCAAGGTGATCGACCGGTTGCTGGAATCTTCCGTTTTTGATTTTATCATCCTGGATTGTCCGCCCTCACTGGGCATCCTCATGACCTCCGCGCTGGCGGCGGTACATAGCGTCGTGGTGACCATGCAGTGTGAGTATTACGCCATGGAAGGGTTGAGCGTAATCACACACCTGGCGGAGAAGATGCGCCTGAGCGGCGTCAACCCCGCCTTGCAGCTCGAAGGGATCCTGATGACCATGTTCGACAGCCGCACCAAGCTGGGGCAGGACGTGGTGACAGAGGTGCGGAGCCATTTCGGGGACGCGGTGTACCAGACGGTGATCCCCCGCAATGTGCGCATTAGCGAGGCGCCGAGTTTTGGCAAACCCGTGATCGCCTATGATCCGCACAGCAAGGGGGCCGAGGCTTACTGCCAGTTCGCCAAGGAATTCTTGAAGCGGGCTAACAGCCGCCGTGCGCTACGTGCCGCCGAGGCCGCCCGCGCGGCCATGGCTGCTGCGGCACCGCCGCCCGCGGAAGCGGCTCGCCAGGAGCCAGTGCCGGCGGAAGCGGCCGTGGTCTAAGAAGCGCGGGTTAGCGACGGTGGGCACCCTGTGCAGCTTCCTGCTGCATGCGCTTGAGTTTGCCCGCTACGGCCAGGCGTTGGATGGCACTCATCCGGTCCACCAACAGGACGCCGTTCAAGTGGTCGGTCTCGTGTAGGATGGCGCGAGCCAGCAGTCCTTGCGCCGTGGCTGTTTGTGCCCTGCCTTCCAGATCCAGGTACGCTACGGTTACCTGCATGGGGCGGGTGATGGGGGCGCTGATATCAGGAAAACTGAGGCACCCTTCTTCGCCGCGTTGCTGGCCAGCGGTGGCTGTAATCACCGGATTGATGAGTATCAGTGGCATGGTGATGGCCGCGTTGCTTGCCACGCATGCGGGGATCTCCGCGTTGGCCGGTACGTCAATCACGCAGAGCGCTTCCTCCCGGCCAATCTGCTCGGCTGCCAGACCTACGCCGGGCGCGTCGTACATGGTGTCGAGCATGTCCCGGACCAGCTTGCGGATTTCCGGGGTAACGGCGGCTACCGGCTGCGCCTTGTGACGTAAGACTTCCTGCCCAAAAATGAAAATGTCGTAAACCACGCGTCCAACTCCCGGGCGCTACGCGTGGGCGGTGTGTCGCCAACGGCCCGTGCGCCACCTAAAAACACCTCCATTATGCGGTATTCGACGGCGGAAGGAAAGCGAACTTCCCGGCGACCTGGAGGGGGGCCATGGTCTTTCCCTTTGGCCCGCCAACCGCTATGCGAGCGACAATATTCCAGTTTTGGCTAGACACACCTCGCCGGTTTTGCTATCACAGGGTGGGATGAAAGCAAAAAAGACTAGATCAAATCAAGC
>CAIOST010000162.1 GCA_903861045.1 uncultured bacterium
ATCCTGTGATAAAACCGGGCAGTGGCTCATTCGACACTTCGTACGGAATCTTCCATTGCTTGGGCGTAGTGTGGCGCATGTGCCTATTTATATCAATTACCAATTGATAAAATCAAGCAGAAAAATCGTCCCGTTGTCCTTTTCTTTTCGAGTAATTTCGCCGCCTCGCGCTTTAACGCTCGCAGAACGGGGCCGCACTCAACGTCTTGCGCATCCGCGCTCTTGTCGTTGACAAACTGCACGACCGCTACTGGCAAGAGCGTGCCGTGATCCCACGCCAGAAGGCCGCTTGACCTCCTACTTCTCCTCCCGCACCAACTTTCTCGTCTTACACCCTCTTGGGTAGCCAGCCGGTAGCCCCGGCCCGCCCCGGGCCGAGGGCGGATTTCGGCCGCCGCCGGTGAACCACGATCCCCTGCCTAGCGTTATCAGCAATATAAACCGGGCGGTCGCCCGCAGAGGTGCTGTAACAAGCGACGGTGGTTCTGTCAGGAAAGGGTTGCGTGCACTGATGCGAAGGCGATTTCGTGCAGGGTATCTGGCGGCTGGCTGGCTGTTGGCCGGCGGGGCGGGAGCGATGCGGGCAGAAACCAACGCCACGGCGCCGCAAATGTTTTCGAATGTGGTGGTTACCGCGTCGCGTACCGGGCAGGATCCCCAGAGGATACCAGCCACGGTCTATAGCTTCGCACGCGAGGATGACCCGGCGGCCAGACGCACCCTGCCCGACCTGCTCGCCGGCACCCCCTCGGTCATGCTGCAGAAGACCGCCTATGGGCAGGGCTCCCCTTTTCTACGCGGTTTTACCGGCTTTCGCACCCTCTGCCTGATCGATGGCATCCGGCTGAACAACTCGGTCTTCCGCGACGGCCCCAACCAATACTGGAACACCGTGGATGCGCTTGCCATTTCGCGCACGGAGCTGGTCATGGGCCCCGGCTCGGTCCTCTATGGTAGCGATGCCATCGGCGGCACGCTCAATGCCCTGCCGCTGGCGCCGCCGGACTGGACCGGTGCGCCCGCCTGGGAGCGCGAACTCTTCTACCGCGGCGCCACGGCGGAACGCTCCACCATCGGCCGCATGCAGGTCGGCGGCCGCCCGGACCCGCGCGTCGGCTTTGTCGGCGGCTACTCCTACAAGGATTTTGGCGACCTGCTCGGCGGCGACACCGTCGGCCGACAGCACGACACCGGCTATGACGAACAGGACTGGGATGCACTGCTCAACTTCTATTTCAACGCCGACACCACCCTCACGCTGGCGCACCAGACCGTGACCCAGGACGACGCCTGGCGCACGCACAAGACCATCTATGGGCTGGACTGGCAGGGGCTCAGCCACGGCTCGGACCTGGTGCATACGTTTGATCAGCAGCGCGACCTGACCTATGCCAAGCTGCGTGCCGATAACCTGGACGGGGCGGTGGACCGCCTGGAATGGACCATCTCCCAGCAGGTCCAGCAGGAGGACCAATACACCGTCAAGGGCGACCGCACGCAAGAGCGGCAGGGGTTTGATGTCGACACCTGGGGCACCGCGCTACAGTTGGCCTCCGACACCCGCCTGGGCGATTGGGTCTATGGCGCCGAGTACTACCGGGACGGCGTCGACTCCTATAACCGCAAATATAAACCGGATGGCTCGCTCAAGAGCATCAGCATCCAAGGCCCCGTGGCGGATGACGCCTCTTATGACACCCTTGGCCTCTATGTGCAGGACACCCTGCACCTCTGCCAAGGCTGGCTGGATGTCACGCCTGGCGCGCGCTACAGCTACACCCGCGTGGCTGCCGACCGCGTGTACGACCCCGTCACCAGGGCCCGCACTACGCTGGCCGACGACTGGCAGGCCGCGGTCAGCTCCCTGCGGCTGCTCGCGCCGCTAACCCGCACGCGCGAGCAGGTGCTCTTTGCCGGCATCAGCCAGGGTTTCCGCGCTCCCAACCTCTCCGATCTGACCCGCCTCGATACCGCCCGCAGCGGCGAACTTGAGACGCCCTCCCCGAACCTTGACCCGGAGAAGTTTGTCAGCAGCGAAATCGGTTTCAAGACCCGCAGCGGACCGCTTTCCGGCCAGGCGGCCTACTACTACACCTGGATTGACGACATGATCATGCGCACGCCGACCGGCGATATGATAGCTGGACAGCGGGAGGTCACCAAGCGCAACGGCGGCCAAGGGTATGTGCACGGCATGGAACTCTCGGCTTGCTACCAGTTCACCCCCCAATGGTCCGCACGCCTGTCGGGCTCCTGGATGGACGGTCGGAGCGACAGCTACCCCACCTCCACCGCCGCCAAGGAGCGGGACCTACTCACGCGCCTGATGCCCCCGACCGCCGAGGCGGCCGTGCGCTGGCAGACCCCGGACGGCCGATACTGGTGCGAGCTGGCCGCCAACCTGGCGGAAAAGGCGGATGATCTCTCCCTGGACGACCAGCGCGACACGCAGCGCATCCCGCCGGGCGGCACGCCCGGCTATGCCGTCTACCACCTGCGCACCGGCACGCAGGTCACGGAATACCTGCGCCTCACCGTGGCGCTGGAAAATCTCGCCAACGAGGATTACCGCAACCACGGCTCCGGCGTGAATGAGCCCGGCCGCAATTTGGTCTTCTCGGCGCTGGCGAAGTTCTGAGGCCTACCCCCTCTAGCGTCGCGCCTATGTACCAGCGTCGCATGGGAGGGCGAACCGCCCGGCAAGCCGCACCTCCCCTGTTCATGGGCCAGGGTGCGCAGTTTGGGGGCCAGACCTTTGGATTGCATTCGTACGTTCCGCTCCTTACTATGGCATGCGTTTGTTCCCGAACCCGGAAAGCCGCTGGCAAAGCGGCGGTGGCAGGTGATCGCATGCAAGAAAAATACCCGTTTTACGAGATCGAACCCAAGTGGCAGGCCTGGTGGGATGCCCAGCAGGCCTTTGCCTGCGACACCCGGACCACGCAGCCGAAGTTCTACTGCCTGACCATGTTTCCCTACCCCTCCGGCTCCATGCATGTCGGCCACGGCCGTAACTACATCATGGGCGACGTCCTGGCGCGCTATAAGAAGATGCGCGGCTTCCATGTGCTGGCCCCCATGGGATGGGACGCCTTCGGCCTCCCTGCCGAAAATGCCGCCAAGAAGAACGGCACCCACCCCAAGAGCTATACCTACGGCAATATCGCCCATATGAAGGAGCAGATCCGCTCCTGGGGCGTGGGGTACGACTGGCGGCGCGAAATCGCTACCTGCCACCCGGACTACTATCGCTGGACGCAATGGATCTTCCTGCAATTCCTCAAGATGGGACTGGCCTACCGCCGCGAAGCACCGGTCAACTGGTGTGAACTCTGCACCACCCTGGCCAATGAGGAAGTCACCGCCGAAGGGACCTGCGACCGCTGCGGGCGCCCGGTGGCCAAGCGCAACCTGAAGCAGTGGTTCTTTAAGATCACGGCCTATGCCCCGCGCCTGCTCGACGATCTCTCGCAATTGCAGGCCTGGCCGGAGAAGGTCCGGCAGATGCAGGCCAACTGGATCGGCCGCTCCGAAGGCGCCCGCGTGCAGTTTACCATCACCGAAACCGGCGACCCCTGCCCGGTCTTCACCACCCGGCCGGACACGATCTACGGCGTAACGTTCATGGCCATTGCCCCGGAACACCCGCTGCTGCAAAAGCTGCTCCCGGGCTCGGCTCAGGAAGCGGACGTGCGCGCCTTCATCGAGCGCCAGGCCCTGATCCCGGCCGCCGAACGCGCCGCCGACGCCACCGCCAAGGAGGGCGTCTTCAGCGGCTTCCATGTCACCAACCCGTACACCGGCGGGGCCGTCCCGCTCTGGGTCACCAACTACGTGCTCATGGACTATGGCACCGGCGCCGTTATGGCCGTGCCGGCGCACGACCAGCGCGACTTCGCCTTCGCCCGCAAATACCAACTGCCGGTGCGCGTCGTGATCCAGAACCCGGAAGCCCCGCTGACCGCCGATGACATGGCCGCCGCCTTCGAAGACAACGGCACCATGATCGATTCCGACCAGTTCAACGGCCGCCCCAATCGCGAAGCCCTGCGCGATATCATTCAGCACGGCCAGGACCAACAGTTCGCCGCGTTCACCACCAACTACCGCATCCGCGACTGGCTCATCAGCCGCCAGCGCTACTGGGGCGCGCCGATTCCGGTGATCCACTGCCCGCAGTGCGGCATTGTGCCGGTCCCCGAGGACCAGCTCCCGGTGCTGCTGCCGGATGATGTGGACTTCCAGTCTGAGCGCGGCAACCCGCTGGCCAACCACGACGGCTTCCGCCACACCACCTGCCCCACCTGCGGCGGCGCCGCCGAGCGCGAAACCGATACCCTGGCGCAGTGGCTCTGCTCCTGCTGGTACTTCCTGCGCTACGTCAACCCGCGCGACAACACGCAGCCGTTCGACAAGGCGGACGTCGCCCACTGGCTGCCGGTGGACCAGTACATCGGCGGCGTGGAGCACGCCGTGCTCCACCTGCTCTACTCCCGCTTTGTGGTCAAGGTGCTCCACGATGCCGGCTGGTGCCGCTACGCTGAGCCGTTTACGGCGCTCTTTACCCAAGGGATGATCTGCAAGCGCGCCGACGACGGCAAGCTCTATAAGATGTCTAAGTCAAAGGGGAACACCGTCAGCCCGGATGAGCTGATCGCTAACTACGGCGCGGACACGCTACGCCTCTACACCCTCTTCATCGGGCCGCCGGAGATGGATGCCGAGTGGCAGGATGCCGGTATTCAAGGCCCCTACCGCTTCCTCAATCGCCTCTGGCGGCGGGTGTGGGAGACGCACGACCTGTTGCGCGCCGCTGCGGGCACCCCCCCGGTACTGGCGCACATGGCGCGCCCGGAGCGCGACCTCTATCGCAAGCTGCACCAGACCATCCAATCCGTCACCGACGCCATTGAGAACGGCTTCCGTTTCAACACCGCCATTGCGCAGGCCATGGAGCTGCTGAATGCCTTGGACGACCTGAAGGTCACGGAGGCCAGTTCGGCGCCAGCCAAGGCGGTCTACCGTGCCACGCTGGAAAACCTGGTGCTGCTGCTCTCGCCGTTCGTGCCGCACATGGCGGAGGAACTCTGGGTGGAAATGGGCCATCAGCCCGGCGTGATGCAAGCCCCTTGGCCGACCTGCGAGCAGGCGGCCCTGGCCGCCGACACCGTCGAGGTGGTGCTGCAGATCAACGGCAAGGTGCGCGGCAAGATCGAACTACCGGCCGGCGTCAGCCGTGAGGAGATGGAGCAGTCCGCCCTCGCCAATCCGCAGGTCCAGAAACACCTGGCCGGCTTGACGGTAAAGAAGGTTATCGTCGTCCCCGGCAAACTAGTGAATCTGGCGGCGGGGTAATAGTTGCCACAGTGCGCCGCCAGACCGGCAGGAAGGTGTGGTGTTGGGCGGCGGAACCGCGAATGCACGCGAATGGCCGCGAATGGGTGGCAAGTGGTCGCCGTCAGGCCGGTAGGGCGGGGCCGCCGGACCCGCCGAAGCCACAGGCCTGCCACGGGATTTCTTTTACCGCGAAGGGCGCGAAAACAAAGAGTTTCAACGCCCAATGCTCAACATCCAACAACCAACGCCCAACGGAACTTCGTGCCGATTTTTTGCGGGAGTCCCTTGGACGTTGGGCGTTGGATGTTGTTGAACAGGATGGCGCTACGGTAGGGCCGCCGGACCCGCCGCGCGCTTGGCATCGTCAAAGTTCCCGTCGTCAGGCCGCGAAGGGGGAGCGTTGCTGGCAGGTGATAGATGCCGGCGTGGGAGGGCGGCCCCCCCGCTGCGCCAAACCAGCCACGCGCGCCAGAGCAGCAGGCCGCCAGACCGAAGGCATTGGCTGCGGGGCTGAAGCCGCGGATGATCGGCCCGGCATCAATCTCAAAAAAGGTCGCCGGCTTGCCTGCATCGCGCGGATACTCGCGGAACCCGGCGGCCCACCCCTGGTCCTGCCAGAAGTGCCTGGCATACGCGGCATACCAGTCGCGCGCGAGGTCGGGCCAGAGTTCGGGCGCGAAGATCAGCGTGTGGGAATTGCCGGTACCGCGACTGCAATCAAAGGCCTGGCCGGTACGATAAAGAGATAGAATGCCCCTGCCACCAGCAAAAGCGCGTACACCTGCCGCACCGGTCGCCACCACCCGGTTACGCGCAATCTGCACACCCGCTGCCACCCCGCCACCATCCCCGCCACCGGCTTCCCGAAGCCAAACACGCTCAGGCTAGAGATCATGACACGCCCTCCTTGTTAAGCATTTCGTACTATGAAATCCCCCGCTTATGGCCGTATTTCCGGTAGGGCGGACCCGCCGGACCCGCCGGGCATCTTCTCCAACCCAACGCTATTCGGATACCCCTCCTACCCGCGCCAGCCTGCCACGCCGCACGGTCCAGGCCCGCGGATTCACCAGCGCCCGCTGCAGCTCGGCCGCCAGTTGCTCCGCCGCACGCAAAGCCTCCGCACGCCGCGCGTCCGGCAGCCGCGCATACGTGCGCAAAGCCGGGATCGCCTCTGGGCCGAGTTGCTGCAAATAGCCGATATCCAGTGCCCGCCCGGGGCCGCCTGCTTCCTGACAGAACTTCACATTGTGCCGCGCGACATAGCCATCCATCGGCCACCAGGCGCACCCCAGCAGCACCATCAGCAACGCCAAGGCATTCACATCCAGCAGCCAGCGGTTGTCGCGGACCCGCGCAATGCGCCAGCCAATCGCCAGCAAACCAAACCCCACCAACCCCATCCAGACAAAGGCCGCCACGCGCAGGCTGGTGAGCGTGTAGACATCCACATACAGATGCAACCGCCAGGCGGCCGAAGCTGTCAGCAGAACATTCTGCGCCAGCCACCCCAGCACCAACACACGCGCCACCGGATCGCGCTCCGCGCGACGCCCGGGCGGAAAGAAATATAACGTCAACCCGGCTGACAACAGCGCCGTAACCACCAGCGGATAGGCCCCGCGATGCGCATAGGCGGCATAGGTCATCCCCTCCGGCAGCGCACACCCGCCCCAGAGATAGATCAGGTCGGTGACGGTCTCCAGGGCGAACAAAACATTGAACAACCCGAGACAGCGCCACACCAGCGCGGGCTGTGCCTCTGGCGGTCGCACCGGTGCCGGCAGCGGCGGCGGCACGGCCTGACGGACGACACGCCCACGCCGGATCCGCCAGAACCCCCACAACCCGGCCGCCACTACCAGCCAGAACGCGATCCGCAGCAACTCCGGCAACGCCAGCCAGAGCAATGGGAAGAGGGCATTGGGGAACACCGGAAGAAAGAATAACCCCACCGCACCCGCCAGCGCAAAGCCTGCACCTGCCAGCCGCGGACTTGCGCAGCGCACACGCAGCCACGCTGCCAGCCCCGCAGTCAGACGGGGGTACGTCGCCAACCATTCGTAGGTCCCCAGCAAGGCCGGCAGCACCGTCATAAAAGCGAGCGTAGCCATCAGCGCGTATTCGCACGGCGCAAAGTGCGCGATATTCTGATAGAACCAGTTCTGCACACCGCGATTGAGAAACTCAAACCCCCACCAGAAGAGCGCGCTGCAGGCTGCCAAGCCCGCCAACGCCGTGGGCTGACGCGTCAGCAGACACGTACCCGCGCGGCGCTGCGTCAGCGCCATGATAGTTACAATATATCCGGTCCAAACCAGCACATAGGTATGGTGCTGAATCGCCGCCAGCGGCGGAAAACGTGTCCACGCCACCACCCAGGCGACCAGCATCCAGCCGATGCCAAACCAACCACCACGATTTCGCCATACAGGAGTTCCGCGGCGGCCGCCGTGCGATCCTGCGCGTCGTCGCTTACATCCTGGTGCGCGCCGGCCTGGCCGGGCGTTGATTGTGTCGCTTGACGCGCTCGTACCACCGCAGTACTGTATGCGCGAAAAGGCATGAAGACCCTCTTCGACAAATGCGGCGGCTATCAAAAGCTACCCTCCTCTACCTTTGCCACGCTGATCCACCTGGGAACGATGCGCTTCTGCAAGCGGTTCGTGCCGTACCAGGAAGATCCGCTGGGCAAGCGCACGGGGCAGATGGTGGATGCCGCGCGTGCCGGGCGGCAGAATATCATCGAAGGGTCGGAACGGGCAGCCACGTCGAAAGAGACCGAGGTGAAACTCACAGATGTCGCCCGCGCCCACTTGGGCGAACTCCTGGGCGACTTCGAGATGTTTCTCGCCCATGCCGGCGAGCGTCCTTGGAGCATGCAGTCGGCGGAGCACCAAGCCGTGAGCCATCTCAACCCGGCCGCATTTGAATACACCGACGACGTGATGCACGACGACCCCATGCACCAGCGTACCGCCAAGATCGGCCCGCACGCGGGGCAGTCTTTCTGGGGGTGCAGTGGGTATCCGGATTGCAAAGGAACACGCAAAATTTAGCACTCAGGACCATGGATCCAGGACTCAGGGCTTTGGGTCCGAAGTCCTGCGTCCTGAGTCCAAAAAGGACCCACCCCATGAAACCCCTCCCCCACCCGACCATCCACCCCAGCGTGCAGCACTTCCTCCACGGCGGCGACTACAACCCGGACCAGTGGCTGGAAATGCCGGAGATCATTGACCAGGACATGCGCCTGATGCCGTTGGCGAATGTCAATGTCGTCAGCCTGGGGATCTTCTCCTGGGCCATGCTGGAGCCGGCAGAAGGCGTCTATACGCTGGATTGGCTGGCGCAGATCATGGACCGCCTGCATCAGACAGGCGTCCAGGTGGTGCTGGCGACGCCGAGCGGTTCCAAGCCGGCGTGGTTGGCACAGAAGTATCCGGAAACGCTGCGCGTCTCCAACCAGCGTGTACGCTTGCGCTACGGCGCCCGCCACAACCACTGCTTCACCTCGCCGATCTATCGCGCCAAGGTCCAGGCGATCAACCACCAACTGGCCGAACGCTTCAAAAACCACCCGGCGCTGGTCTTGTGGCATATCTCCAACGAAATGGACGGCGATTGCCACTGCCCGCTTTGCCAGGAGGCCTTCCGGGCCTGGCTCAAGCAGCGCTACGGCACGCTCGCCGAGCTGAACCGCAAGTGGTACACCACCTTCTGGGGACACTGCTTCAACGACTGGGAGCAGGTCGAGTCGCCGCACCCGTTCCCTTCGGGGCTCTGCTCCATCATCGCTCATCAGGTGGACTGGAAGAGATTCGTCTCGGATCAGACCGTCAGCTTCCTCAAGGACGAGATAAAGCCGCTGCGGGAGATCACGCCGCACGTGCCGATCTCCACGAACCTGCATCCGGGTGGCATGAACAACCTGGACGGCTGGAAGATGGCCGCGGAGCTAGACGTGGTGGGCTGGGATAGCTATCCGTACTGGCACCATGCCACCTCGGATGTGGCCGAAGCGCAGCAGGCGGCCTTCTATTTTGATCTCAACCGCGGCCTCAAGCGGCAGCCGTTCCTGCTCATGGAGTCCGCGCCGGGCACGGCCCAGTGGCAGCCGCCGAATGTCTACAAGTTCCCGGGGGTGAACAAGCTGACCTCGTTGCAGGCCGTGGCACACGGCTCGGACTCTGTCATGTATTTCCAGTGGCGTAAGGGGCGCGGCAGCTACGAGCAGTTTCACGGCGCCGTAGTGGACCACTGCGGCCATGAGCACACGCTGGTCTTCCGCGATGTGGCCGACACCGGCAAAGCGCTGCAGGACCTGTTGCCGGTGCTGGGCGCCCACACCGCAGCCAAGGTGGCGATCTACTGGGATTGGAACAACCTGTGGACCGAGGAGACGGCTGCCGGTCCCATCCAGGGCGGCCAGCAGGCGCGCCAGACTGCGATCAATCACTACCGCGCCTTCTGGAATCTCGGAATCCCGGTGGATCTGGTGGGGCCGCACACGCCGCTCGACGGCTATACACTGCTCCTGGCACCGATGCTCTACATGACCACGCCGGAGGTTGCCGAGCGCTTCCACCGGTTCGTCGAGGCTGGTGGCTCGCTGGTCACCACCTATTGGTCCGGAATCGTGGACGACAACAGCCTCTGTCACTTGGGTGGCTTCCCGGGGCCGCTACGTGCCACGCTGGGGTTGTGGGTCGAGATGACCGATGCGCCGATCCATGTTGCCAACACGCTTGTGCCGGCCAAGGATAACGCACTCGGCTTGAACGCCACGCGCGCGGCGCATACCATCTGTGACCTGCTGCACGTAGAGGGCGCCCAGGTGCTGGCCTCGTATGGGCAGAACTGGTATGCCGGATGGCCCTGCCTCACCTGCCACGATGTGGGCCAGGGGCAGGCCTACTACCTTGGCACACGTACCGATGGCGACTTCCTGGCGGACTTCTACGGCGCACTCAGCCGGAAACTGGGCCTGCGGCGCGATCTGGATGGTCAGTGGCCGGAGGGTGTGAGCGTACGCAAACGCTCTGCCGAGGGGCGCGATTTCGTATTTCTCATGAACTTCAACAACGCCCCGGCGGTGGTCACCTGGCAGGAGCCCGCGCTGCAAGTCAACTTGCTGGCTGCCGCCGGCGGACCGCTCAAGGGGCGCATCGAACTGCCCGCCTACGGGATGGCGGTCTTGGCGACGGCCGCGAAAGGTTGAGTTCCAGGACGCAAGACCCCAGACTCAGCAACCTGAGTCCGCAATCCTGGCGTCGACCTTGTTTCATTACAGAGTGGCGTTCAGTAGGCCGGAACTCCGGTTCCGGCCATGGAATGAGCCGCAACCGGAGTTGCAGCCTGTTGGAAATGTCCGTGTTCATCTGGCACATTGCCTTTTTCCGAAGCGGCCCTGAACTGCGGAAGATTGGGGGGCTGGATGCTTGGAAGAATGGCGAAAACGCGCAAATATGCCGTGTTCTGCGATTCCCGGGCGGGGAGGCAACATCAATGGGTGATTGATGAAGTATTTACAACCGCTGTGTGTGA
>CAIOST010000163.1 GCA_903861045.1 uncultured bacterium
AAGTTCGTCTTTCGACGTTCCACGCGCCCTTTATGATTCTGACCTTGAAATTTGGTGATTTGCGGTTCGTTTAGGCCAAAATTTCACAGTCTGCTCGGCCCTCATTTGTCCAGCGATATTTGTGTGTAAAGGGCAGGGCTAGCCCACCGGGGAGCTGCTGCGCCGCGAACCTGCAGAAATCAGCAGTCCGTAATCATTGCAAGCCACTTGCTTGATGGACTCAAACCAGGCAGACACGCGGCAGTCCGCCGGGGTTGTCAACAGCCGCGCCTTGCGGGGGCCTTAAAGCCCCCCGGCGCGGTTGTTGGCACCCCATGAACAGAGGCAACGTTCAGATGAAGCAGTCACAAATCCCCCCACAAACCCGGAAGCGCCTTTCCTGAAGCGGTCGGGAATTCTCACCACGAAGGACACGAAGAGCACGAAGGTCAATACATTCGACAGTTTCGGTTATTTCCAGCGTCCGATTACGTGAATCTTCATGTTCTTCGAATCTTCGTGGTGGAAGGCGCCAAAGTGGCGCTTTAAGAAAAGACCATGATGCGACCCCATAAAATTCCGTGTCTTTGCATGTGTCCCGTGGGCAATTTTCAATCTCGCTTCTCCACCCCAACGGTCCCGCAGGTCCCGTTGTACTTTGTTGTCCACCCCATCGCCGTTTGTAGTGGCGCCGTCAGGCGCTTCTCAATCGTCCACCGTAGTCATCGCCGTAGTCGTCCGCCGATCATGCCCGGCGGCCTGTCATCCAAAACGGTTTGTCGGCTGGACAGGGGAAGGCGAAAGACGAAGGGCGAAGGCGGATCGTTCGCTCACCACGGGCAACACTGGTCCGGATGGATTTCATGTCGTGCCGGCTTACGCGCCGGGCATATTTGTGCGCAGGGCGTGTGAATCGCCCACGGATTCAAGGGCTTCCCACTCTTCCAACCTTCCATTCTTCCAGTCTTCCAGTCTTCCAACTCCCGTAGTTTTGGAGCCGTTGCGTTTCTCTTTACATTTACTGCCCTCCCTGCTCAAATGCTTGCATGTCTACACCGCTTGCCCTGCCCGCTGCCGCCGCTAACGTGCTGCCGCGCAGCTACGTACCGGCGTTTCTTTTCCGGCAAATGGCCGGATCGATTGAATTCGCAGAGTTTGCCCGCCTGACGCAGCAGATCTTCGGCATGGCCATGGTGTTGAACGCGCCGGATGGCAAGGCCGTGGCGCTGGGCGCCCAGGACATTCGCGGCAGCCCACTCTGCATGCTGATCCATCGCTCATCTTGGGCGACCCGCCAACGTTGCGGTGCCTGCGACCGGCGACACCACGCGCGGGCGGTGGCGACCGGGAAGCCGTTGCTCTACCGCTGTCATTTCGGATTCCACGAAATGGCGATCCCAATCCTGATCCAGGGCACGCACATCGCGACCCTCTCCAGCGGCCAGATCCTGCCCGAACAGCCGTCTTCCGCCGCGTTTGCGCGGTTGGCGCGCCGGCTGCAACCGCTGGGGATTTCCGCACCACGGCTGCGCGCAGCCTACCAGCAGGCGCCGTGGCTTCCGCGCGCGCGCCTGATGCATGTCATGAACCTGCTGGAGGTGTTTGCCCGGCAGATATGCGAGCATGCCCTGCAAGTTCACGAACTGCAGGCCAGCCGGGACCATCCTGCCATCCGGCGCGCCCGGGAGCTGGTCGAAGAACGGTTTTGCGATGTGAACTTGACGCTGGGCGACGCGGCCAAGGCCGCATCCATATCCGTCACGCACTTCTCGCGTCTGTTTCAAAAAAAGGCCGGGATGACCTTCACGCGCTATGTCCAAGCCCGCCGCGTCGAGCAGGCCAAAAGCCTACTAGCAGACCCCGACAAGAGCATCACCGCCATCTGCTTCGCCTGCGGCTTCAACAGTCTCACGCACTTCAACCGCATCTTTCGCCAGAGCGAAGGGTGCAGTCCCAGCCAGTTCCGCGGGAAGCAGAGATAGGCGATTTCTTCGCACTTGTCTCATCAAGCCTGCGGTTGTGCGTTCAGGGTTCAGGGCCGGAACGGACGCACCTAGCGCTGTTCTGCTTTCTTCGTCTGTTGCACCTGCTGCGGAACTCTCCGCTCCGGCGGCATAAGGCTTGCCTGTGCCCCTTAAAATTAGGTTGAGACAACGATCAGGGACACGCACAGCTGGTCCGCCGGCCCCGCCCTAACGACTGGGCGAGCGTTCCGGTTTTCGGTGGCGGCCGATTCAGGCCGGCCACTCGACCGCATGCGTGCCGGCCGGCAGGTCGCCTGCCGGCGTGGTCGCCGGGACCGGCGTTGCAAGCTGCCCTTGCCAGCACGCCCCGCGGCGCGCGATCTCCAGCGCGACCTGCCCGCGCGGATGCGGGATGCGCACGGCCATGCGCTGCAAGCCGAAGCCGGGGGCCGGACAGACCGCCACGCGCGCAAAACCGAACGCCGCCGGCCGGATCCCGGCGACGGTTGCCGCCAGATGGAACAACGGATGCGCCCCCCACGGGTGGCAGTCGCTACGGGTCGGTTCCGGCGTTTCCGGCGTGGTCGTCATGCCTGCGGACGCCAGGTCATGCCACAGCCCCATGCGCGCGGCGATCCTGTCGCCACGCCCGATCTGCCGGTAGGCCTCGAACAGGTAATGCGTGAAGTAGATGGTCGTGCGCGCGAGATCGGGATCCTCGACCAGGCTCCGGGCGGCGCGCGCGGCGCGCTCCGGAGCGCACAGGCCGGATAGCAAGGGAATGATCTGCCCGTGTTCGCTCACGTCCGCGTGCCCGGGCGCATCCAGCCAGCGGCCGCGCGACTCGTCCCAGCTCGGCGCCAGGGCGTCGGCCAGGGCCGTGGCGCGCCGGCGGTAGAGCACGGCCATGCCGGCTTCGCCGAAGCCCTCCTCCAGTTCCGCGGCCACACGCAGCGTCCAGGCATAGTGCCAATTGAGGATGGCGGAGACGCCGTCATCCGCACCCATGGGCATGCCGTTGCGGTAACCCCATTCCGGTACCCAGTCCACGAAGTTCCACCCCGCGGGCGCCTCGATCAACCCGTCGGCATTGCGCCACTCCCACCAGGCATCCAGCACGGAGTGCACCGTCGGAAGCCGGGCGCGCACCAAGGCCGGGTCCGTGCGCCACTGGGCGTGGTCGTGCACCATCTGTACCCACCACAGGGCAAAGGGCGGAATCAGTTGCAGGCCGCGCGCCGGGGAGCGGCTCGGCACCAGGCCCGCGGGGTGCCGGCAGCCGGCGAAGGCTTCGACGGCCTGCCGGGGCAGGACATCGTCGGCCTGGAGCACATAGGTCGCCAGCACTTCCAGGCGCGTGTCGCCGACATACTGCAAGCGCTCATAGTACGGGCAGTCGAGATAGGTCTCGTGCGTGCCGACGCGCAGGGTGTGCAGGCATAGCTCCCGCATGCGCGCGAAGCGCGGATCGTCGGCGGCAAACGCGCCTTCGTCGGCGAACGGGTATCCTGTTGCCTGGAGCTGGAACCCTTCCAACCGCAGCGGCTCGGCGCCGGCCGCCGCCACGATCTCCAGCCAGCGTCCACATTCCCAGTCCACAGGATCCAGCACCCGTGTCGGACCGGCGGCGGCGCGCAGGCACGGGCCGACCCCGCGCACAAACTTGCCGCGCCACTCGGCACGATGCCCCTTGTCCTGCCCCGACCATGCGACACCATCCGCCACCACAAAGAGCCCCTCGACAAACCGCAGCCGCACGCTCCCCCCCGCCCCGGCGGCCGCCACACGCGGCCAGCAGGCGCGGTAAACCCCGAGATCCACCAGGCACCGGCGTAGCGCACCGGGCGGCAGCACCAGCGGGGCGCGGCCGTCCAGGAACGACTGCCAGGCGACGTGTTCCTCCGGGCGGTCGCCGGCCGGGTCGCATGCCGGCGTCATGGTATCGCGATCCGGCACCGCATCCACCAGCACCACGGACCCGCCGGGCAGGCCATGGCTGACCTGGGCCGGCAGGCGTTCCGGCGTCAGCACAGGCTGAAACTGATCGGTCACCGAACCGGGCGTGTGGCCAGCGCGACCGACCGTGGCAGGTGTAAAACCGGTGCCAGCGCCGGTCTCCCATCCCCAAGGTAGGCGTGCCGCGTCCAAGACCGTCCGGGGCCCGGTGAAGAAGCCGTGCGGCTGCGTCTCGAAGGTGTAGGCCTCCAGAACACGGCTTTCCCACGGCGCCACGCCGGTGGCCATCCGGTCGTGCCACTCCCCCTCGGCGGCCACGATGACACCGGGGCAGACCGAGAGCTGGTTGATCGGCGCCTGGTCGCCCGCCACCCACAACCGCAGCGCCAGCCAGTGCTCGCCGGCCGCCCAGTCCAGGTCGAAGGAGGCAAACCGCCAGGCCCCGGCATGGCTGCGCTCCGGACCGTTATGGGCCGGCCGGCCGTCAATCAGGAGCTTGTAACGCTCATCGCCGCTGACGTGCAGGCGCAGACGCGCGGGTGCATCGAGAACCACCCGCAGGCGGAACGCCATCACAAAGGGGTTGGCGAACGTCTCCGCGCCGGCGACCGCCAGCGCCGCGGAAGGCACCGGTGCCACCAGCCATCGGGCCCGCCACCACCCGCGGTTCCACAGCACCTGCTCGGGGTACGTCGGCCCCCTATCCCCCGCCGGCAGCCGTACGCGCCGGAAATTCACTGGTGTCGCTTCATGCGTGTTCAAATTCACCTCCGTGGACATGTCCAACCAACCAACTTATCCAGCTCAGGGGCGTCAAGAGTTCCTTGACCCTTCTTCCGTCGGCCAGATACTATAAATGCCTTTATCCATGATTGCAAAGAAAGCCGCAAGAGAGTCAGCCACGGCATACCCGCACAGGATTCATCCAGACTTGGCCGGGTAAGCACCTAGCCGAAAACCTCATCTCGCATTCACGGCGGGGTCCGCCGGCCCCACTACCACCTAGAGGAGCACAAGGCAGATGAATCGATCCTTACAAACCGACTGGCTGGAGGACGCGCGGTTTGGCCTGTTCGTCCACTTCGGCCTTTACAGCATACCGGCCGGCGTCTGGCATGGGCAGCGCATGGGGCGGAATGACTATGCGGAGTGGATCCGCATGCAGCACAACTGGCCGGCACCCGGCGGCATCCCGCGCGCCGAGTATGACACGCTGAACCACTCCTGGGGCTATCACCGTCTGGACTACAACTGGAAACCCGCACGGCAACTGCTTCGCCATCTGGTGGACAACGCCTCGCGTGGCGGAAACTACCAGCTCAACGTGGGACCGACTGGCGCGGGTGTATTCCAACCAGCGGCGATCCGGCGCCTGCGCGAGATCGGCGCTTGGATGGCGGCCAACGGCGAAGCCGTTCACGGCACGCGACCGGCGCCCTATCCGGAGCCCGCGTGGGGACGCCTGACGTGGAAGCCGGCGGCGGCCACCTCTACGCCCTCGTCTATGATCCGAAGCCCGGCGCCACCATTGCCGTTGTCGGTCCAGCCAAGCCTCCGGCGCGCGCCTGGGTGCTCGAAACCGGCGAGGCGTTGGCCGTGGCAGCCCGCACAAACGGCTTCGATCTTACTCTGCCAGTCTATCTGTCGGATGACAACATCCTGGCGATTGGCATGGAATTAATGGAGCTAAATCGCACATGAACCCACGCATACAAGCTATTCTAGATAACCGCGGCGACAACTACCTGCTGCCTTTCTTCTGGCAGCATGGCGAGAGTGAGGCGGTGCTCCGCGAGGAGATGGCACGCATCCACGAGGCTTCCATTGGCGCGGTATGCGTGGAGTCGCGGCCGCACCCGGATTTCTGCGGACCGCAGTGGTGGCAGGACCTGGATATCATCATGGACGAGGCGCGGTGCCGGGGAATGAAGGTCTGGGTGCTGGATGACGCCCACTTCCCCACGGGCTTCGCCAATGGCTGGATCCGCGACAGGTTCCCCGAGCACAAGAAGATCTACCTCTCCGAGCGGTCTCTCGACGTCGTAGGCCCGCAGACGGGTGCCTCCGTGCTGATCGAGCAGTGGCTGCGTGCGCCGACAGCGGGCAACGGCTGGAAGTTCGCCACGGAGGACCGCCTGCTGGCCGTAGTGGCCCTGCCGCTGACCCCTACCGGCATTCCGGCCGGCGGGCCGTCTCTGGAGCTGACCGCGCAGGTGGCCGACGGGCGCCTGTACTGGGACATCCCGGCCGGCCATTGGCGCATCTGCCTGATCGTCGAAACGCCACTGGGTGGCGGCAACCCCAACTACCTCAACCCCATCGACCCCGCCTCCGCCCGCGTGCTGATCGAGGCGGTGTATGAGCCGCACTACGCGCGCTACATGGCGGATTTCGGCGAGACCTTCGCCGGGTTCTTCAGCGATGAGCCCAACATCGGCAACGGCGGCGGGCTCTACAACGTCTCCCTCGGCCGGAGCGGCCTGGTGCTGCCGTGGCGGAAAGAGCTGCTGGCCGACCTCGCGCGCGAATTCAGCGGCGATGTCGTCACCAGCCTGCCGGGGCTCTGGCACGACATAGGCCCCTCAACCCCGGCGGTGCGTTACGCCTACATGAACCTTGTCAGCCGCCTGTACGGCGAATGCTTTGCCGGGCAGATCGGCGCCTGGTGCACCGCACGCGGCGTGGACTACATCGGGCATATCATCGAGGACAACGACGCCCACACGCGCCTCGGCGCCAGCGTCCCCCACTTCTTCCGCGCCATGGACGGCCAGACCATGGGCGGCATCGACGTGGTGCTCGGCCAGATCCGGCCGGGTCTGGACCAGCGCATGTTCAACTGGCCCACCTGGTCCGGGGATCTGGCCGATGGCGAGTTCTATCACTACGCCCTGGCCAAGCTTGGCGCCTCACACGCGCACATTGACCCGAAGAAGCAGGGCCGGGCCATGTGCGAAGCCTTCGGCGCCTACGGCTGGACCGCCGGCCTGCGCCTGATGAAGTGGATCACCGACCACCTGCTGGTCCGGGGGATCAACAACTTCGTGCCCCACGCCTTCTCGGCCAAGGAGTTCCCCGACCCCGACTGCCCGCCGCATTTCTACGCGCGCGGCCACAATCCGCAATACCGCCACTTCCACCTGCTGATGGAATACACGAACCGGGTAAGTCATCTGCTGAGCGACGGGCGGCATGTGGCGGAAGCGGCCGTGCTCTACCACGCCGAGGCGGAGTGGTCGGGCAACTACATGTCCGTCAAGGAACCCATGCGCGTGCTCATGCAAGCGCAGCTCGATGCCGACATTGTGCCCGTAGATATACTGGCCAGTAGTGCGAGCGTTTGCGACGGCAAGCTCCAGATCAACCGGGAAAGCTACGGCTGTCTGATCGTGCCGTGGGCCCAGCGTCTGCCACAAGCCGTCCTGGTGCCGCTGATGGCGCTGTTGCAGCAGGGCGTAAAAATCGTGTTCGTGCGAGACTGGCCGTCAGCAACGAGCGAGGACGGCGCGGTTTATCAGCAGAGCCAGGCCCTGCGTCGGCATCCGCAGGCCTGCGTAGCGGAACTCGATCAGCTACCCGCGCTGCTGCGCGCATGGGGGTTGACGGGTGTACGAACCAGTTCTCGCGAGCCCTACCTCCGGCGTTATGAATATCGCCACGACGATATGGCGATATGGATGTTCTTCAACGAAGATCCATGCCAAACCATGCGTACTTCGGTCTATCTGGAAGGCGCGGAGCGGGTGGTGGCCTTCGATCCCTTTGCTAATCGGTTGATGGCGCTGCCGGCGCAGAAGGAAGACGCCGGTCTGCGCGTGGAGCTTGCGCTCAGCCCCGATGAATCCATTATTCTGCTATCCGGCAACGTCCCGGAGCTGCCGATGGTGGTCGGCGGGCATGCAGCGGGGCACGTGGTGCCGTGGCAGGTTTCGCCGTGGCAAGTGTCCACAGCGGTGGCCGAGGCGTATCCGGCATTCACGCCCTGGCGCACGCTGGCATCGCTGGTCAACCTGTGCCAGCCGGGTCTGCTGCCGGACTTCTCCGGCACGATCCGGTATGACACGCGGTTCACCGCCAACGTACCAGGCGGAGCGAACGTATGCCTCGACCTTAGCGAGGTCGGCGAGGTGGCGCAAGTCTGGCTGAACGGAACGTTACTGGGCACGCGGATCTGCCGCCCGTACCGCTTCGATGCGACAGCCGCGCTTCAGCCTGGCGAAAATACACTGCGCATCGAGGTGACCAATACGCTGGTCTATGCCATGAAGGACGACTTTTCACGTTATCTCAGCCAGGATCCTGCTGGGTTGCTCGGGCCGGTGCGGCTGCGCTGTCTTTGTCTTTGAGGCTCTTCGTGTCCGATTGATTAGAAATCGTTCGAGACCGGCAGTGCAAGTGACCTGCTCCGCAAAGCCGCAAGAATATCGGGACCGAAATCGCTATCGGGATCGAAAAGATGGTGGAACCGGCCACTGGCGCGTGGTTGGCCACAATCCCCGTCAGCTTGCTTATGCTGCTACCGTCGGTCCCGATCCCGATCTACCACCGGCTACACCCCCTCGTTGTAATAGATGTACAGGCCGTGTTTGCCGGGTGCCACGAGGTCCAGACGGCCGGTACCGCGCAAATCCGCCAGCGCAAAGTGAATGCCGCACCCCTTGGCCACGCCAATGGCGCCGTAGTCGATCACCTGCTTGGCAAACCCCTCGCCTGTCCACTTAAAGTAGTAGATCCCGAGGTCGTCCCACTCACCGGCCTCGTTACCGCAATGCGCGCGGTGGCGCTTGCCGGTGACTAATTCCGGTTTGCCATCGCCGTCGATGTCCGCCCAGATCAGATCGTGATATTGCGCGTTGAACGGGTCGATCGGATGGTGCGTCCAGGTCCCGTCCGCCAGGCGCTTGCTCCACCAGAGACCATAGCCATGCGCGTTGCCGGTGACGATCTCGTTCTGCCCGTCACCATCCACATCCACTACGAGCATGGGGACGCTGGCGGCCCACCCCCAAGGCGGATTCGGGAAGTCGGGATGCCATTTCCAGGTGCCTTTCTCGGGATCAGCCGGGGCTTCGAGCCACCCCTTGCAGAGCGCGATGTCCATGCGCCCGTTGCCGGCAATGTCGCCGCACCCCAGGCCATGCCCCTGGCCGCCGTCCGGAAACGTGTAGACCGTCACCTTGCGAAACGCGCCGGTCCCCTTCCCGCTCTTGTCCGTAATCAGCTTGTAATAGGAAACTTCGTTGTTAGGCGGTGTGTTGGGCAGAATCTCGATGATACCGTCGCCGTCGATATCCCAGCCGCGCGTGGTCTCCACGTTGCCGGTATTCTCCGCGACGATATGTTCGGGCCAGGGCTTGCCGGTCTCGCCCGGATTCTCGCGCCAGCGCAGGTTGTTTCCCCACCAGCCGCCGGTGACGTAGTCGAGCCGGCCATTGCCGTTGATGTCGAGGGCAATGGTGGAAAAATCATCGTAGTACTCGCCGCAGCGGGGGATCGTGCCGATCTCATGCTTCTTGCGGAAATCAGGCCCTTCGTACCAGTACCCGCCGCAGACAATGTCCGGCTGGCCGTCGCCGTTCACGTCGAATACGCCGGCCGATTCAAACCCCTCATCCGAAACCCAGACGCGCTTCCATTTCAAAGGCATCGTGATACTCCTGGTTATTTACCCGTGCGAATGCGAATGTATGCGCGCGCCAGCTTGATGTCTTCCAAGGCGTCCAGCGCCGTGCACAGAGTCGGGCGCTTGCCGGCAATGGCATCCACGAAGTTCTGCGCCTGCTGCCACATGGCATGCACCCAGGGGAGCTGCGGAATCTCGGTCCGCGGCTGCACGTTGTTACCCGGATCGCGGAAGATCTCCACACGCCCTGGACGGGCAAAGGCCACGGGCGCGGGCAGTTCCAGCTTGATCCAGCCGCGCTCAAAGCAGATCAGCGCGCTCTCCTGCCAGTCAATCGTGGTCTGGTACGGGCTCATCTCGATCGAGCAGGTTACGCCGCACGCGCTCTCGCCCGCCAGCAACAGGCCGGACTTGGCCGCGTAGTTTACCTGCCAGGTCTCACCCAGCAGATGCCGCATCAGGTTCACCTGATGGATGTAGTAGTTGACAAAGCCCTGATAGGCGCCATTGGTGGCATCATCCATGTCGGAGGGGGGCGGATCCCACTGGAGTTCCGGATTCGGTTCGTTGCTCCAGATGTTCTGGTTGAAGCCGTTGGCGATCCAGTCGCCGGCCGGCATCAGCAGCCGGATGTAGGTCATTTTACCGAGTTCACCGGAGGCCTGGAGCTTCTCGATCTCCGTCTTGGCCAGCATGGTGGCCGGATCGGAGCGCTTGTGATAACCGACCATCATCCAGGTCTGGTTGGCTTTCACGGCCTGGACGATCTTCTCGCCCTGCTCGATGGATCCGGCGATCGGCTTCTCCGTCAGCACCGGGATATGCGCCTGTAGCAACTCCGGCACCAGCGTGCCATGGCGGCAGAACTGCTGCGAAGCCACGATGCCATCCAGCTTTTCCTTGGCCAGCATCTCTTCGTGCGAGGCATACACCTTGGGCACACCCCACTTGGCCGCGACCTGCTTGGCCAGCCCTGGCTTCACTTCCGCCAGCGCCACGACCTCACAGTTTGGCACCATGACGTAGTTGCGCAGATGCGCCGCCTGTCCCATGCCACCCACGCCGACAAACCCGATGCGAACCTTCTTCTGATCGCTCATAGAAACATCCTTTCTACCTTCGTTTTCTAGCACATCGACATACACAACCAACACTCACGCTTGGGCCAGTTTGCCAAACCGGTTGGCAATGGCCAGCGCCGGATCCACCGGCACTTCCTGACGTTTCACATTTTTGGGAACCTTGATCGCAGGAACGGCACGCACCTTGCGCCCGGCAAACTGCGGCAGGTAGTCGCGCTGGGCCTCCAGCAGCTCCGCCGTCATCGCCCGGATCTCCTGCAGCGTGAGCACCGCACTCGTGAGCGGATCCAGCGCCACCGCCTGCACGATGCGCTCCGGGTCACCGGTAAAGTGGGCCTCCACGGTCAACCCCTGCACCAGCACGTTGGTCATATTGAGCGCGGCGCACTGGATCGGCAGGTCGCCGATGACGGTCGGGTGCAACCCCAGGCGATCCACATAGATGGGCACCTCGACGCAGCAGCCGTTCGGCAGGTTGGTGATGTAACCGTCGTTGCGGATGTTGCCGTTGAGCCGGAAGATCTTCCCCGTCTCCTTGGCCTCGATAATGTGCGAGCAGTACTCCGCGCTGCGCGGACCGAGCTTGGTGGATTCGATCGAGAGCGGGTCCATGGTCGTAAACTTGACCGCCAGCATCCGGCAGTACTTGTAGTAGGCGCCGGTCTCGCCGCCAAAGGCCGGTTCGTCGCAGTAGAGGTCGAGCGCCTGCTGGTTCTTGCGAAAATACGGCATATACTCGGAAAGGTGCCCGGTGCTCTCGGTCATGAAATAGCCGAAGTGGCGCATGACTTCCGCACGCACCTTCTCGTTGACGTAGAACCCCGGCTTCTCGAAGTTGGCCTTGAGCGTCGGATAGAGATCCCGGCCGTCCCGCTCCAGCTTGAGGAACCAGGCCATGTGGTTAATGCCAGCGGCGACAAAGTCGATCTGCTCCTTCGGCTCGCCGGTGTAACTGGCGATGAGATCCATGGTGGTCTGCACGCCGTGACAAAGGCCGATAAACTGTAAGCCCGGCACGCGCCCCAGCGCCCAGCAGCAGATGGCCATGGGGTTGGCGTAATTGAAGAGCATCGCGTGCGGGCAGAGTTCCTGCATGTCCCGGGCAATGTCCAGCAGCACCGGAATATGGCGCAGGGCGCGGAAGATGCCGCCCGGATTCAGCGTGTCGCCGATGCACTGGTCCACGCCATACTTCAGCGGAATCTCGTAGTCCGTCTGGAACACCTCCACGCCGCCGGCCTGAAGCATGACGACCACATAGTCTGCGCCAGCCAGGGCCTTGCGCCGGTCCGTCGTAGCCGTCACGGTGGCCTGCACGCCGTTGTCTTTGATCATGCGCCGCACAAAGGCATGCATCTTGTCGAGCCGCTTGTGGCTCAGCGCCATCAACCGGTATTCACTGCCGGCCAGCGCCGGCGTAGCCAGGAAATCCGCCATCAGCGTTTTGCCGAACACCAGACTACCTGCACCAATGATTGCGATTTTAGCCATGAGACAAGCCCCTCCGTATCATTCGCCGTTATTGCGGCATCGGTCACTACGCCAGATACGCCGGATGCCGGCCGATTTCCTACCTTGCGCCTTAAAAACAACTCCAGTATCGTATGGTGTGCGCGATCTGACAAGGGGCGCGGGTTGCTATCTTTTACCAGAAATTGCTTATGACTACCGATATCAAATGCCTGGGTGTTGGTCGTTTACTCCCGGATCCGCACTGGCGGTTGGGCGCTATGCGACACCAGTTTCACGAATGCATTGTCGTGCTGCAGGGGCGCATCAGGTCACGGCCGCTGGCGAGACCATCACCGCCGGTGCCGGCGACGTGATGGTATATCCGGCGGGCGTGACGCACGCCGAGCAGACGGACCCGCAGGATCCGGTCGAAACCATGTTCTGCGCTTTTCTGGCACCCGGCTTACGGGGGCGACGCGTGCAACGCGTACACGATCATGACGGGCGCCTGCGCCAGATGATTCGCTGGCTGCAAGTGGATCAGGGCGAAGTGCATGCCATCGCCCGCGAGGCCTTCCAGCAGCTCTTTGGCGCGCTGCTCGCAGAATTCACGCGCCCCAACCGCCAGGCCGTCCCACCGCTGACCGAAGCGCTGCGGCGCTATGTGCAACCACGACTGGCCACCACGCTGCGGGTCACGGCGCTGGCGACCCACGCGGGTCTAAGCCGGTATCACTACATCCGCCGGTATCGCCAGCAAACCGGTAGCACGCCCATGACTGAGGTACGCCGCCTGCGCCTCGAAAATGCGCGCGACCTGCTCGTAGGCACGGCACTCCCCATCAAGGAGATTGCGCGGCGCTGCGGTCTGGGCACGGTGCAGTCGTTCTCGCGCCTCTTTGCCCGGCACCAAGGGCAAGCCCCGGCGGCGTTCCGTCGCGCACGCCAGGGATAGCGGTTCAGGGTTCAGGGTTCAGGGTTCAGGGTTCAGGGTTCAGGGTTCAGGGTTCAGGGTTCAGGGTTCAGGGTTCAGGGTTCAGGGTTCAGGGTTC
>CAIOST010000164.1 GCA_903861045.1 uncultured bacterium
ACCAGGCCAGCCGTCATCTTCACGCCCATCCCCACCTCGCCATCCTGCCAGGCGGAACCGTTCTGCAGGGTCAGACCGTCGAGCACCGCGCCGGCGTCTGTGAGGGAGAAGAGGCGGTTAGTCGCACTGCCGGTCTGCACCACCGTATTGGCCGCGTTACGCAACCCGCCAAAGCCCGTCTCGCCGCAACTCTGAATGGTGAGGGGTTTGTCCACCATGATCTGATTTTCGAGGTTGTAGGTGCCGTTCGTAACGAAGACGTTGAAACCAGCCGGGGCCGCATACACGGCGTCCATAAGCGTGTGCGCGGCGTTCGACCAGGCGTTGTACGGCACGCCGGGCGCCGGGCTGTTCGTCCAGACGTAGAGGCAGGTACCCCAGACCGTGATATACGCCAGGTTCGTCGCGCTGGCGCTCTCGTTGGCGTCGTTGACCACGGTCAACGTCACCGTATAGACGCCGGGTGCGCCGTAGCGGTTGGTCACCACAGCCAGCGCAGGACCGCTGAGGGTGGTGCCGTCGCCAAAGTTCCAGTCATAGGAGGTGGCGTTGACGTTCGTCCCGGCCAGACACGCCGTAAAGACCACATTGGATGGCGCCACCACACTGGTCGCATCCGCCCCCAGGCCGACCTCGAGCGCCCCGGGGATTTGCTCCCACGCCCCCATGTCCACGCGCAGATTAAGCCCATTCGTACGCGGCTGGCCGTCGAGATCGACGGCGCCGGTCATCCAGGCCAGATTGGTCCCGGCATCTACCGCCGGGCAACCCCGCAACCGATAGTCGCCGCCCGCCAGATTGACAAACACGGCATGCGCCACATTGCCCAGCCCGGCCGGCTTGGGGGTGGTACAGGAGTAGGCGAACGTACTGCCGGCGTGGTTGGCGACCGACGGCAACTCCGACCCCGTCCCATTTTGCAGCACAATCGAATTCGTCACCATGCTGCCATAGACGCCGCCACCGATGCCGAGGCGGCTAGGGGTGCGATTGCTCACGATTGTGCAGCTTTCCAAGGTGCCGCCGTACACGCCGCCGCCGTAGATCCCGGCGCAGCTATTGGTGGCGATCAGGCAGTTGCGCAGCAGCGCAGCGGACGACGCATAGACGCCGCCGCCATAGCCGCCGACTTGCGCCTGGCCAACGATCCGGCAATGATCGATCGTCCCCGCATCCGCCAGTATGCCGCCACCGGAACCCGCGGTCAGATTGGCATGCACCAGAGAGTTCGAGAGCGTGCCAGCCGCAAGGTAAACCCCGCCACCCCCCGAGCCACAGTAGTTGCTGGCAATCGTGCAGTTCCCCACCACCCCGCCAACGGCCGCCACCCCGCCGCCGGACAAGGTGCAGGAGTTGCTGAAGATGGTGCAGTTCTCCACCACGCCGGCCGAGTATACCCCGCCCCCGTATGCCCTTTTGTTGACATTAAAGCTGATCTGCGAGTTATCCAGCCTGGCACCTCCCAGCATATAGACCCCGGCGCCGCTCTCCCACCAAAACACACCGTCGAGTCTGTTGCTGCTGATGATACAGTGCGTCACGCGCGTGCCGGTGCCCGTCGCATACAAAAGGCTGCCGTTGGGCCCACCGTTATTCATGGCATAGGCACTGGTGCCGATCATGCAAATGCCGCCGCCGAGGGCTTTATATGAAGAGTTACCCGTTATCACGCAATTCGAGACCAGGCCACCGGCCATGAAGATGCCGCCGCCATCGCCATATGCGCTACCGGTGTAATTGTTGGTCACGATACAGTTACGCACGGTGCCGTTGATCACCAGGATACCGCCACCTTTCAGATACCACAATGCTGACGGCACCGATTGCGGATAATTACCTCCGGTGATCGTAAAGCCATCGATATCGGCGTTGGCATGGCTCAGCGTAAAGATACGCGTGTTTCCACTGGCCCGCTTCACGATGGTCTGCGCGGCCCCGGCCAACCCACCCTCGAAGCTGCGCACCGTGATGCCGTTGGTGACCAGGATATGGCTATATATCAAGTACGTGCCGTTCGAGACCACGACCGTGCGGATATCCGGCTGGAAGGCATCGGCGTACGATACCGCGGTCTGGATGTCATTGGCGGCTGTGCCCCACGTATCGTAAGGCGCCGCGGGCGCGGAAAGCCCGGCCGGCACCACATAGATCACCGGCGAAATGCTCCACGGCAGAATCGTCACGGTGGCGTTGCTCGCCGCGCCCATCGCATAGGAACCGGGCAGGATCGTCAGCACTGCCTCTTCGTTGGTCGTGTCGCGATCCGGGTAGACCGTCACGGTCACAACGGCGCTGGTAACGCCGGCGGCCATGGTCACATTGCTCAAGATCAGGCTATAGTCCACGCCATTGCTGGCGCTGCCACTCAGTTGGTAATAGACCGTCACTGCTTCACTGGCGCAGCTGTCCGGTCGCCGGATCGTGAAGAGCCCCGTGTCGCTCAACGCGCATTGCGCCTGGGCATCGGTGGCCTCCACCGTGACGCCACCGGTGATGAAGAAGGTGCTGGGGCCGCTGGCCACCAGATTGGTCGTGGCGTTCGAGACACCGAAGGTGTAGTAGTACGTCCGATCCGCCACCAGCCCGGTGAGATTGGTGGAGGGGTAGCTGTTGTTGGTCCACGCCAGACCCTCGAACCAGTTCGTGTGGGCCCAGGTCCAGCTACGACCGGCATCCACTTCGCCCCACAACAGGCAGACGGCGGTGGCGGCGTTGCCGGTGCTGATCAGCCAGCCATTAAAATTCGCCGAACTGGTCGTCACCTCCGAGGCCAGCCGATTCAACGCACCCGGCGCACCCGGCACCGTGGCCGGCCCCTCCGCGGCGAAGTAGGCATTGGAAGCCTGGTTCAGGTAGCTGGCCCAGACCCAGTCTGCAGACTTGGCGGCATTGGCGATCCGGATCTCATCCAGCGAGCCATTCAGGAAGCGGTCTGCCGTCGATACGTGTCCGCCGATCCAGAGTTTGCGCGTCTCCTTGTCGATGGTCGCGAAGTTGGTCGCGCTCGAAAGTTGTACGCCAGAGGTATAGTACGTGACATTGGTGCCGGACTTTACCAAGGTAACATGCAGCCACTGGCTGGCCACGGGACTGAACGTACGCGCCCCCCATGGCCCCCAGTCGTTATCGTTGGCCGCGTTGTTGACCGCCCAGGACCATTGCAGGGCGGCTGGCGTTGTGCCATTGATATTCTGAACCACCCAGTTCTTGTACGGACTGCTGTCGTGATTGTAGTCCATGATCTCGGCGTAGGCCGGTTGCGAGGCGGCGGCATTGATCCAGAAGGCGATCGTGACGTCGTCGCTCCCCTTGAACAGATCAGTGGCCGCCACTTCCAAATAGCCATTGGTGCCATCGAGGGTTACGCCGCGGCCGACCGGACCGCTGCCCAGGCTCACGCCGCCGAACGCCGTGGCGTGGTTGTGGTTGGTGGTGGAGTCGGTCGCATTGATTCCCTGCATGTGCCACACGGCTTGATAGTCCGCAGTCCAGGTAGCGCCATTGGTCGTGCAGGGGAGTTTGGCCCCATCCCCCGCCCAGTTGGCCCAGATCGCGCCGGAACCATCGCCCGGCAGGCGCGGCACCTGCACCCAGACGTAGGACGCGCCGTTGGTGTTCCAGGACTCGATCTCGTAGTTCAAGCTATTGGTGTCGGTCTCGCTCGTGCCGAAGCGCAGATCGTAGCCGCTGGTGCTGAGGATTGTGCGGTAGTCGAAGCCGCTGTTGTACATGTTGTTGCTGAATACGATCAGCGCCGGGAAGTTCGTCAGCGTCGTCCGCCCGCCGGTATAGCCGGTAAAGAGGATCTTCATCTGCTGCGGCTGCGTCAGGATTCGCGGCTGGATCGTCACCGTGGCGTTACTAGCCGCGCCGATGGCGTAGGTACCGGCGAGCAGCGTCAGGGTCGCTTCTTCATTGGTCGTGTCATTATCCGGCAGCGGTGTGAGGGTGAGGAGCGCGTTGGTTTCACCAGCCGCCAGCGTCACGCTACCTGGCAGCGCGTCGTAGTCCACGCCGTTGCCAGCGCTGCCGCTCAGCGCGTAATACACGCTCAGCGCCGCAGTGGCACAGGCGGCCGGACGCCGGATCGTGAACGTGCCCGCATCGCCGGGGAATTGTGCCGTGTTGTCCGTCGCCTCGACCGTGACCTCGCCTGTGACGAAGGCAACGGCCGGCGCCGCGATCGCCAGAAGGGCCGCATTCGAGGCGCCAAAGGTGTAGTAGTAAGGTTTGCCAGGCAGCAGCGTCAGGTTGGTACTCGGGGCGCTGTGGTTGGCCCAGGCGCCGGGTTCCCACCAGTTGGTATAACTCCAGAGCGCGGCGTTCTGGCCCCCATCCGTCTCCCCCCAGAGCACGCAGACCGCCGTGGCCGCGGTGCCGGTGCTCACCAGCGAACCATGGAACGTGGCCGAGGTCGCGGTCACATCGGACACCGCCTGATTCTGGATGACCGGCACAGACATCACGCCAAAGCGGTTGAAGACCGCATTCGCGGCCATGGTCTGGTAACAGGCCCAGACCCAGTCGGCCGAGCGCCCCGCGCTGCAGAGCCGCACTTCGTCCACG
>CAIOST010000165.1 GCA_903861045.1 uncultured bacterium
AATGATGTGTCGCAAACGGATGCCGGATTTGCGGTGGATACCAACCGGGTGACGTTGCTGACGAGTGATGGTCGGGAATTACCGCTGCCGCTGTTATCCAAGCTTGAGGTGGCGGAGCGGATCATGGTCTGGCTGGAGCAGGCCGTTGGCACGGGGGCGGCGTAAGGATAAGTGGCTGATGGCGACCGCCAGGGCGGCGCTGGCTCGCGTATTCGCGCGGAAAGGTGCATGCACATGAATAGGCCAAGGCAAATGATGGTGACGGTGGCGGCCGCGATGCTACTGACCGCAGGCTTGGCGTGGGCCGCGCCGGTGCTTGATGAGGTGGGAAAAGGCAAGGATGCTTGGCAGCGGAAGCTGCAGGCATGCCAACAGGAGTGTGAAGCGGCGAAAAAGGAGGTGTTGGTCCGATATCGGAAAGCACTGGATAACATGCGGCAAAGTGTCCAGCAGAATGGCGATCTGGAGGGGGTGACGGCGATGGATGTCGAAATTCATCGTTTTGATGCGAAGAATGATTTACCCGGTATGGCCGCGACCGAGCAGATGCCGGCTTTGGTTCGTACCATCGTGCAAGCACGCGAGGCGTGGGGAAAGGCGGAGTTGGAGGGCGCCCGCAAGACGCAGGATTACACGGAGCAGTATGTCCTGGCGTTGGATCAGCGCATTAAGCAGGCGGTGCGCGATAATCATCTTGATCTTGCCAAGGCCTTTGACGGCGAGCGCAAGTCGGCCCGTGATGCGCCGGCGTATCAGGCGGCTAAATTTTTGTTGGCGGAAAAGGAGGCGGAGAGCGCCAAAGGTGCGCTTACGGGGATGGTATCCGTGGTGGATACCAAACTGACCAAGCCGGCCAGCAGCAATCTGGCACCATCTTTCGTGCTGGGGCCAGACCGGCCGGGACGCAACGGACAGGTGTTGACACCACGGACGGACCCAGAGGGGCTGTACGATGCCTTGCAGGTCGGGGAGGGGGGGCAGTCCTTCCCGCCGGGTATGGTGCCGGTCGCGTATAAGCCGTTACCGGTCAGCGAAACCGGCAAAGTGCCGAGGTTCGACAGTGTAGGCATTACCGCAGAAGGTTGCACGGACGCGGATACGGACGCGGGTCGCTACCATTTGCGGTTCCGGGTGCGCGTGAAGAGCCTAAGCACAACGTACACCAATCTGAAGGTGTTGGCACAGTATTTCGTCAGAAATCCTAACGGAACGGGGATTCGGGAGGCGCAGGTGTACTTTGTGCTAGTGACAAATCTGAGTGCAAAAGGGGTGTTTTGCGAAATGAAGCCAGCGGAACTGCCATACAGTTATATTTCGCGGGGTCGGGGGCTGGGCGCTGCGGAGCGCAATCGGAATGGGACTGCCGCGTCGGCGGAAGACCGTGAGCCGGCCTTTGCGGGCGTGGTAATTAGTGTATATGCCACGGATGACAAGCTGCTGGGGCAGGTTACCAGTTCCACCTCGCTGAAAGAGCGAGGGAAGGGGGCTTTTCAGTTGCCATTACCGTGGATGCAGCGTGTGCGCGAGCGTCCCGGTAAGTAGGGGGGCCGGATCCTACTTGCGGGCCCGCAGGAAAGCAAAACGGGTGACCAGAGCCATGCTCTCGTCACCCGTTTGCTATTTGCGGCGCTGTAGGTGGCGCCCCTCTTACCGCACCTTACCCTCTTTGCGGCGCTTCTCCATGATGGATTCGGCCAGTTCGTACGGGACGGCTTCGTAGTGCTCGAAGTGCATGGTGTAGGAGCCGCGACCCTGTGTGGCCGTGCGGATGGCGCTGGAATAACCGAACATTTCGCCGAGCGGAACGAAGCCGCGCACGAGCTTCACGCCCCCCTTGTCATCCATCCCTTCGACGCGTCCACGACGTTGGCAGATGGAGCCGGTGGCGTCACCCATGTAATCTTCCGGCACGGTCACTTCCACGTCCATGATCGGTTCGAGCAACTGCGGGTTCCCCTTCAGGAAGAGGTTGCGGAAACAGACGCGCGCCGCCTCGATGAAGGCGAACTCATTCGAGTCCACCTCGTGATAGGAGCCGTCGTACACGGTGACCTTCACATCCACCACCGGGTAGCCGCCACAAGGGCCGTGTTCCATGGCCTTGATGACACCCTTTTCGATGGCCGGGATGTACTCGGATGGGATGTTGCCGCCCTTGACTTCGTTTTCGAAGACAAACCCGGTGCCCGGGGTCTTCTGTTGTTCGATGCGCAGGCAGACATGCGCGAATTGCCCACGACCACCCGACTGCTTGACGTGTTTGTAGGCGCCTTCCACGTTGGAGGTGATGGTTTCGCGGTAGGCCACTTCCGGTCGGCCCACTTCGCAGCCGACATTGAACTCGCGGCGCAAGCGGTCCACAATGATTTCCAAGTGGAGTTCGCCCATGCCGGAAATGATGGTTTCCCCGGTTTCCGGATCGTAGGCCACCAGGAACGTGGGGTCCTCGGAGGCCAGCGAGTGCAAGGCAACCCCCAACTTCTCGTTGTCGCCGCGGCTAGCTGGGCGAATCGAGATGGAGATAACGGGGGCCGGGAATTCAATGGATTCCAGCAGAATGGGCTTGTCGGGATCGCAGAGTGTGTCGCCCGTAATGGTTTTGGTCAGGCCGACCACGGCGACGATGTCACCCGCGTAGGCCATATCAATCGCCTCTTGACGGCTGGCGTGCATGCGGAACAGGCGGCCGATACGCGCATCCGTATCGCGCGTGGTGTTGCGCACCGTGGCGCCGACTTTGAGCGTTCCCGAGTAAACGCGCACAAAGGTGATTTTACCCATGTGCTTGTCGGACAGGATTTTGAAGGCCAGCCCGGAAAAAGGCTCCTTGTCATCCGGGTTGCGCACGATGGCCGGGTTGTCGGCCTGATGTACGGAGCCAACGTCGAGCGGGGAGGGGAGGAACTTGACCACGCCGTCCAGCAACGGTTGCACACCCTTATTCTTAAAGGCGGTGCCGCAATACACGGGCACCAGCGTGCGCGCGATACACCCCTTGCGAATGCAGGTGATGATTTCCTCGTCGCTCAGCGCGGTGCCGGCCAGATATTTTTCCAACGTGGTATCATCTTGTTCGGCGGCCTTCTCGACCATGTGATGCCGCCACTTTTCGCACTCGGCACGCATCGCCTCGGGGATCTCCGAGATGATCAGATTCACGCCCTTGGTGGCTTCATCAAAGCGGATGGCCTTCATCGTCAGCAGGTCTACCAACCCTTCGAATTCTTCGGCCTGCCCGATGGGCAGCACCATAGGAACCGGGTTGCCGAGCAGTTCCGAGCTGATCTCCTCGAGCACGCCGTGAAAGTCGGCGCCGGTGCGGTCCATTTTATTGATGAAGCAAAGCTTGGGCACTTCATACTTTTCGCTCTGGCGCCAGACTTGTTCGGTCTGGGGCTGGACGCCACCCACGGCGCAGAAGAGCGCAATGGCGCCGTCCAACACGCGCAGGCTGCGCTCCACCTCGGCCGTGAAGTCCACGTGCCCCGGGGTGTCAATCAGGCTGATCTGATGCTCTTTCCATTGCACCACGGTGGCGGCGGATGTGATGGTAATGCCGCGTTCCTGCTCCTGGACCATGTAGTCCATGGTGGCGGCGCCGTCATGAACCTCACCGATCTTGTGGCTTTTGCCGCAATAAAAGAGGATGCGCTCGCTGCAGGTGGTTTTGCCGGCGTCAATGTGGGCCATGATGCCGATATTACGAACGTGGTCGAGGGACACGGTGCGGGACATGATACTCTCTCCTAAGTGACTGTGAGGGTTGCGCGATAGCAACCCGATGTCCAAAACGGAAGCGAGACACTATGACCGTAAGGGCGGTTAAATGCAAGGATGTTTTTGCCCCCTGCCGCCATGATCCGCGCATAAAAAAAGCCTGCCTCCGGTGCGAGACCGTGAGGCAGGCTTCCGTCGTGCGCGCCGGCGCTTTAGTTGCCCTGGCGTCCCTTGACCCCGGCGGCGCTGCCGGCATTGGTGCGGGCCTTTTCATGCGGCCGCAGGCTGCGGACGGCGGCACCCGCGCTCCACATTTCCGACTCGCGGATCTCGCGCAGTTCGGCATCCAGCTGCTTTTTGTAATCCGCACCGCCGCATGATTTCATGACGCGGCGCGCCTCCTTTTGGGTCTTTACGGCGGTATAGAGCGCCTTGAAGACCGGCAGGGTGGCCTTTTTGAAGCGGGGCTTCCAGTCCAACGCACCGCGCTGCGCGGTGGCGGAACAGTTGCAGTACATCCAGTCCATGCCGTTCTCGTCCACCAGGCGGATCAGGCTCTGGGTAAGCTCTTCGACGGTCTCGTTGAAGGCTTCGCTCGGCGAGTGACCGTTCGCGCGCAGCACGTCGTACTGGGCCTCCATGATGCCGGCCAGCGCGCCCATAAGCACGCCGCGTTCACCGACGAGGTCGCTGGTGACTTCCTGCTCAAACGTGGTGGGGAAGAGGTAGCCGGATCCGATGCCGATGCCGACTGCCAGCACGCGATCGAGGGCGCGGCCCGTGGCATCCTGCGCCACGGCGAAACTGGAGTTGATGCCGACGCCGGAGAGGAAGTTGCGGCGCACGGAAGTGCCCGAACCCTTGGGGGCCACCAGAATGACATCCACGTCCGCCGGGGGCTTCACGCCGGTCAGCTGATTGTAGACGTAGCCAAAACCATGGGAGAAGTAAATGGCCTTGCCCGACGTCAGGCGCGGTGCCACAACCTTCCACACGACCTTCATCGCGGCGTCTGCCACCAGCATCTGGATGATGGTGCCGCGGTCAACGGCCTCTTCAATCTCAAACAGCGTCTTGCCTGGCACCCAGCCATCCTTGATGGCGCGCTCCCAGTCGCGGGGGAAGGCCTTGGACTGGCCAATAATCACGTTGATGCCGTTGTCCTTCATGTTCAGCGCCTGCGCCGGACCCTGCACGCCATAGCCAATGATGGCCACGACTTCCTTCTTGAGAACCTGCTGCGCCTTCTTGAGGGAGAATTCCTTGCGGGTGACGACGGTTTCCACAGTGCCGCCGAAGTTGATCTTTGCCATTACGCGAACTCCTATTGTGTGTGGGCGGCAGGATCGTCCTTTCCGCGCCAAATGAAGCATGAATGATAACAAAACGCATTCGCCATACCAAGCCGTTTTTGTGACTATTTGTGGGGGGGGGCGGATTGCCATGCCGTAAAAAAACGGCTACATTCAAGCCGTGGGCGGATGTATCAATCCGACAGGTACGTGACAGGCACAACCCGGGAGAAACATCATGCGTGACGGCGAAAACGAGGCGCCAACGGCGCCGGAGGTGACACGGTCCGGCAGTTCGCAGGGTGATGGAGCGATGGGCGGGCACGCCTCCTGGGAGGAGTCGCCTCGGCCGTGGCGAGATCGACTACGTCGTCATTGGCGCCAAATGCTCGTGCACGTGTGGGGGCCAGCCGGGTCGCTGGTTTTCCATGTCGTGGCCATCGGCGTGTTGCTGACTTGTGTGGGCGGACCGGCGACGGAACCGGAAGTGGGTGTGACGATTGACTTTGTGCCGCCGCCCAAGGACCCCATGGGGCTGGAGCCGGTCGTGAATCCGCGACCGGAGCCCACGACGCCACAAACCAGCGAGGCACAAACGACGGACGAACCGGATGTGCTGCCCCGGCTGGTGCGCGATGAGATGCCCAAGCTGCCGGATGATATGCCCGACGGGCGGAAGGTCGAACGGGACGGGAGTGATGGGAGCGCTAACAACGAGGTCCTCAATCGTACGGAAATATCTGTTACGACGGCGTGGAGGGACGGGTTTTCGAGCTACACGGATCGTTCGCAGAAGGGCAAGCAAAAGGGGCTGGAAGCCTACAATCCGCACCCGCCACGTGGTCCGAAAGGCACCAATGGGCCGGTCGGAATAACGGAATATCCCACCGAGCGCGCGGTGTTGCTCTCGCTGCGCTGGTTGCAACACAACCAGAACAGCAACGGTTCCTGGAATGGTTCGGCGGCCCCGGCCATGACGGCCATGGCGCTGCTGGCGTTCCTGGGGCATGGCGAAACACCCAAGTCGCCCGAGTTTGGCACCACGGTTTACAAGGCGATACGCTGGCTGATCGATAACCAGGACGCTACGGGGCACTTTAAGGGGAAGGACGGGAATGATTACAGCCAGCCGATTGCGGCGTATGCGCTGTGCGAGGCGTATGCGATGACGCAGCATCCCGATCTGAAAGAGCCGGCTAGCATGGCGATCTCAGCGGTGGTGAATGGGCAGCAGGCTAGCGGCGGCTTTAACTATGGGTTGTCGGTCAGTACCATGCGCAATGACACCTCGTATGCGGGGTGGTGTCTTCAGGCGCTGAAGGCGGCCAAGGTCGCGAAACTGGAGGGCGAAGTTCCCGGCATTACGGCAGCGTTGAAGCGCGGCGTGGCTGGGTTGCGCCTGAATGCCGATCCGAGTGGCGGGTTTGGCTATGATAGGCCGGGACGGACGGGGTTGTCGGGGGTCGGCGTGCTTGGTCTGCAACTGCTCGGCGCCAGCCGGTCTGCGGAAGTAGCCAGCACCATGAAGTTCCTGGAGGCTTGTACGTTCAAGTTTGATGCGCCAGAGAAGCAACCGTATGCCGGCAGCAGTCCGTTGTACTACTGGTATTACATCACGCAGGCCAAGTTCCATCACGATCGGGAGACATTTCTGGCATGGAATCGACAGTTCAGCACGGAACTGTGCCGTCGACAGATTGTGGAAAAGGTGCTTGGAACAGCAGGAAAGGACGGCAAGCCGGCGGAAATTGGGCACTGGCAGAGCCCTTCTAAAAGCGAGCACAGCGGTGGCGTCGTGCAGGATACGGCCCTGTGTACGCTGATGCTGGAGGTCTATTACCGCTATCTCCCTTCTTACCAGAAGCCGGAGGTGTTGCCGGATGAACTCGCCAAGACGCCCGCGTCAGAGGCGGTTAATGTACGCATCCGGTAAAGTGGTGGATATCCGCGCTCGGCCGGACGGCCCCATGGTCTTTTCCTGAAGACCTGGTTCTGTGGACTCCCCGCCGGGCGGAATCTAGCCACAAAAAGCACAAAAGACACAAAAGAAAG
>CAIOST010000166.1 GCA_903861045.1 uncultured bacterium
CGCGCCCTTTATGATTCTGACCTTGAAATTTGGTGATTTGCGGAACGTTTAGGCCAAAATTTCACAGACTGCTCGGCCCTCAATTGTCCAGCGATATTAGTGTGTAAAGGGCAGGGCCAGCCCACCGGGGAGCACCTCCGCGCTGCCGTGTGTGGTCTGCTGCGGCACCTGATTCGTACAGCCAAAGAGATGCTCAACTTACGGTTCTAGGTTAAAGATATTCTGCCGCGCTGCCGTGGATATAGCGGCGGGTTGCATTCGGAAAATGGAAATGGCACCCTTTCTCCACCAAACAACGGCCACTGATTGTCTTGGTGTTACCGACCGTGACGGGGCACGTGTAAGTGTGGGGTGTAAGTGTGCGCGTGTAAGGGTGGGGTGTAAGTGTGGGGGTGTAAGTGTGCTATGTACCCTTACACGCCCCTCTTACACGGTTACTCCACCCGCTTACACGATGGCCGCCTGCCAAAGCAAAGCCAGTAGCTCCGGCACGCCCCGGGCCGAGGGCGGCGGGGCTTTGGGCTGGTACACGCCGGCCCCGCCGGATGTCATAATGAGAATTGCTAGGTGGTCGTCGGTTAGGGTGGCGACGGGAGGACGTGATCTGGTACTCTACCCACATGTCTCCGGCAGCGACGCCTTCTCAAAACAATGTATGGACGCGCAGGGTCCGCAGCTTGGTGCGGGTGCTGGCGGCGCTGGCGGTCATGGTCGGGCACGGGGGCATCTGGGTGACCCAGCCGGTTTGGGTCCGGCGTGGTCCGGCAATCCCAACGGCGGATCCGGCCGTCATGATTACCGATACCGCATTTTGCCGCAACGCATCGTATCATCAGCCGGGCGACACCTGGGAAAAGCTGGACTATGTCCGCATGGTGGTGGACGGCGTCCTGACTGTGCTGACAACCTGGCCGGGTCCGGAAGCGCGGGCTCGCCCCGAGCCCAGCGCAAATAGGCTCGTACCAGCCGGAGCCCGCCATCCGCCCTCGGCCCGGGGTGGGCCGGGGCTACTGGACCACTGAACACTGGCCACTGACCACTGGCCACTACGCAGTTACAAAAAAGGAAGGGCGGCGCGTGGCGCCGCCCTTCCTTGTGCCTGCGCGGGGGTTATTCCCCGGGGCGGTTACTACGCGAACGGGTTCTCGTTGGGATAGAGCTGCCCCGGTTGGCGCGGCGCGGAGATGTCCTGCACGCCCAGGATCTGCAGCGCGTCGAACAGCACGCGCCCGACATGCGCCCAGGCGATGGCGGAGTGATGCGGGTACTGCTTGCCGATCAGCACGTGCCGGTAGAAGCGCGCAAAGTTCGGAATGCCGAAGATGCCGATGCCGCCGAACGAGCGCGGATCCGCGTCCAGGATGTGCCCTTCCGCCATGTACGCCTGCAGGTGGTTGTCGCCGGTGGCCTGCACACGGAAGACCATGGCTGCGCCGGGCTTGAGCGTCCCCTCCAGCGTGCCCCAGGTGATGTCCGGCTCCTTGCCGGGCTCCATCAGACGGTGCATGATCAACTGGTGCTTCAGGCTGCAGCCGCTGCAGAGGTTGCACGTCGGCGTGTTGCCGCAGTGGAACCCCATGAAGAGGTCCGCGCGGGAGGCCCCCTTGAGATCGGCGATGGGCAGATCATCCGGTACCGTGTTGTTGACGTCCAGCAGCGTGACAGGCAGGAGCGAGGCGCACTGCGCCATATACTCCGAAACCGCGCCGTAGATGTCCACTTCGCAGGCCACGGGGATGCCGCGGGCGGTGAGGCGGCTGTTGATGTAGCACGGCACAAAGCCGAAACTGCGCTCAAAGGCCGGCCAGCACTTGTTGGCCATGACGGCAAACGAGCGCGTGCCCAGGTTCTGCTCGGCAAAGCGGGTCAGGGCCACTTCGAACTGGGCGAGCTGCTGCAGCTTGGCCGGGTTCTTGAAGGAGGCTGCGCCAACTTCGCGCGTGATCGAGGCCTTGGTCTCTTCGATGAGCTTCGTCTGCGAGGCAGCATCCTGGTAGATCTGCAGCATGTCTAGCTCGGAGTTCTCCATGACTTCCACGCCCAGGTCATACAGCGGCTGGATGGGCGCGTTGCAGGCATAGAAATCTTCGGGGCGCGGGCCGAAGGTGATGGCCTTGAGGTTCTTCACGCCGACGACCACGCGCGCCACGTTGGTGAAGTGCGTCAGCATGGCGGCGATCTGGTCGGGCGAACCGACCGGCGCCTCCGGAATGTGCGGGCGCAGGCGGCGCAGGCCGCAGTTGATGGAGGCGTTGAGCATGCCGCAATAGGCATCGCCACGACCGTTGATCAGGTTGTTGGCATGCTCCTCGGCGGCCGCACAGAGCATGAAAGGGCCGCCGAATTCGCGCGCGAGGATCGTCATTGGCCCCTCAGGACCAAAGTTACCCAGATAGATGGCCAGGGCGTTGGCGCGCTTGGTGCGCAGCTCGGCCAGCACCGCGATGGCATCCTTCTCGGTCTCTACGATCGTCTCGCAGACGATCACTTCTACTTTTGCTTGGCGGCAAGCCTCGACCACTTTCGCCATACGGGCGCGGGTGAGTTCGGCCGGGAAGCAGTTGCGACTGACGCCAACCAGCGCCAGCTTTACATCGGGTATGTTCTGCATAGGCATCATTAAGCATCTCCTTGGTGAAAGGTGTGCGGAAAAAAGTACACCAACCGCTTGTATAAGTCGAGTGCGTTCCACGCTTGCCATGCGGCTGGGTGATCGGCTATTATGTCTCCCGTTTCGGCGCCTATCGTCTATCGGTTAGGACATAGGGTTTTCATCCCTAGAAGCGGGGTTCGACTCCCCGTAGGCGCGCCACGTAAATATATGCTGTTTTCATTGGGAATTTGCGCAATTCGCGCCAGCCCAAACGCGACCTTGGCACGTAGCTTGTCATTCGCCCCGCATCGTTTCCTGCTGATTTCCAACCGCTAAATGTACCCGGTTGACGCTTTTTTTTCCTGCCGTCGGCAAACTCTGGCAAGCATGGCGCGGAGCCCTTCCGGCATGCGACACCCAGCAGGGCGGACAGAACGGGCGTGGAGATGCCTGCGAAACCGGTGCCGGTGATGGACCTGTCCAAGATTGACTTCGCGGCTCTGGCCAAGCGCCTCAAGCAGGCCAAGCACAAGAACACGGACCTGGAGGTACTCAAGGCCGTGATCCGCGCCCAACTGGAAGGGCTGATGCGTCTGAACAAGACCCGCGCGGACTTTACGGAGAAGTTCGAGGAGCTGATCGAGAATTACAACAACGGGAGCCGGAACATCGAGCAGCTTTGCGACGACCTGCTCCTGTTGAGCCGCACCCTGTCCGAGGAACAGCAGCGCCATGTGCGGGAGAACATGACCGAGGAGGACAAACCCATCTATCAGCAGAAGTGCACGGTCCTGTTCGAGCACGTCTACGAGAGCTATCCGGAGCGGGACTCGGGCGTGTTCGCGACAGCTGTCTGATCCAGATTGCGGGGCGAGCGACACGGTCGGCGTTGGCAAGTGCCGCCTATTCAGCAGCGCTTGTGGCGTGTGATCGGTTTCGATTGCCACCTGGCTCGTTGTCGCGTCCAGGACGCCATTGCAGCGACGTTCCTGAGGTCCCGCTCCGACACGCACTCGTCGCGCCCCCGCACCGGCGGCAGGAACAGCAGCGCCTCCTGGATGTCCGGCGCGAGGTGGAGCAGGTTCATGATCTGCGTCATCCGCGGCTGGGTCACGTGGGCCAGCCGGGCGAGCTCAGTCAGGTTCGGCACGGTCCCGTCCCGCAGAAGGCCGTCGAACCGGATCGCCAGGGCCATCAGGACGGAGATCCGCGGCACGCGGCCCACGTCGGCCTCAGCGGGCTCCGCCGGTGC
>CAIOST010000167.1 GCA_903861045.1 uncultured bacterium
GCCGGACTTCTCGGGCCTCCGATTGTCGATCGATGCGCCTTCTTTCGGGTCAGTTCGTGCATTCGACGTGGTTTATCCGCCTCAAATGAGGCAGTCCTTCGACCCTCGCGCTGAACTCTCGCAGTTTGGGGGGATGCGCCCCCAGTCGGGGGCCAGCAGTTCTCATGATAGACTTATGACGGCGGGGTCGCCTGCCTGCAGCACGCGCACGAGCTCCAGCACATTCACGGCGTTGTAGGCCATGCCGGTCACATGGGTGGCGTCTTCGCCGGTAATCGGATCCATGTTCTCCGGGATCACTTTGCCGGTGCCGCAGCAGATGGCTTTCACCAGCAGTTCCACGGCCGCTTCGCGCCGGCCGCACGCCGCCAGCGAGCGGGCAATGTAAACCATTTCGCGCGGCCAGTAGCCGCCGCTCCAATAGCCGTGAGGTCGGAACCCCGGCTCGTTCTTGGCCAAGGTCGGTGTGTAGAGCAACGCGAACTCATCTGGATTGTCCAGGTGCTCGAACAGCCGCTGGGCGCGCGCCTGATTGCCGAGATAATACGGGAGGTAGAACGCGTCGTGGTTCTTGACGCGGATCAGCTTGCCGGCGATAACATCCCAGTCATAGTAGAAACCGTCCTGCTCATGCCAGTGGCGGCTTTCCACCGTGGCGCAGGTAGCCGCAAAACGCTCGCTGGCATAGCGGGCGGTGGCGTCGTCCTGCTTCAACCGGGCCATCCGTTCCAGCGCACGCAGCGCGCTCAGGAAGAAGTTCACCTCGTAGAAGTTCGTCTGCGGCCGCTGGTTTTCCTGATAGAAAGCTGCCACGACCGCGGGATCCTGCGTGGTTACCGTGTAGACCCATTCCTTCAGGTTGGCCTTGCTGAAGAAACAGCCGACCTTGTCGTCGGAGCCGCCCTCCCACAGGTTCCGCCACTCCACGATGCCGTCGTGATCGCCGTCGCGGTGGTCATAGACGTTGCGCAGGTAGCGCCGGACCTTCTCCCAGACCGTGCCCCCCTCGCCCGCCGGTTCGTCCAGAATCGAGGTGTCGCCGGTCTGCGCCACATATTCCCCCAGCGCCGTGACAAACATCGGCACGCCATGCGAGAAGAAGCCTGAGTCCCCGGGGTTGCCGAGACAGCGGATGCCGGTGGCATGCAGGTACCAGCAGACCGTGCCATCCGCACCCACGGCCGTGCGCACATACTCGACCAGGCATTTGCGCACCAGGTGGTGGCGATTCGTGTGCGACAGCCCGAACAGCGACTCGCCACCGTCGTTGATCCAGACGCCGAACCAGATCGTCTTGTCCGGCGCCACGTAGGCCTTGAGATCATTGAACGGCAAGTCATACACGTTGACCAACGTCACGCACCATTGCCAGTACTGGCGCCGCACGATCTCCTCGGCGGAACAGGTGACCGCCGTGCCGTCGGGTTTCTTCCAGGTGTAGCCGTCGGGCAACTGCGCCACCGGACACGAAGTGAGATAATCCTCCCACGCCGTCCGGCTCTCGCGGCGCGCGCAGGCGGGATCGGCGAAGAGCGCGTCGGCCTCGGCCAGCGCCTGGGCCTTATCCACGTGGAAAGCCATCACCAGTCGCAGCGTACCGTCGGCCGCCGGGCGGAGGTCGAAACCGCCACCTTCGCGGGACTGCAGCTCGCCCGCATACCGGAAGACCACAGTATAGGTGCCGTCATGCCAAACGATCTGCCCCGGCCGCTGCTCAGCGGCCAAGCGTATCCCCGCTGCGGCAAAGCGCCCGGTCTCGGCCCTGGACAAGATCGATAGCCGGGCGTCGCGCGGCAACTGCGCCTCCAGCACGGCGCCATAGCGCTCCCAAGGGAGAAACAGGGCAAGCTCACCACCAGGCACGCTCACTTCGACACCGTCCGGACGGTACGCGCAAGCGGTCGGCTGGCCCGCCCCCGCCAGTTTCAAGCCAAAGAACGTCCGCACGGCGGCGGGCGGTTCCCGGTTGGCCGCCGGCGCGCCAGCCAGCTTCTTCTCCTCATCCAGCGCGATATGGCTGAAGGCACCCGCATCAAGGAGCGCCACCTTCCACTGGTCGCACTCCCCCGTGTTGATCGGGGCGGTGCGGAAGACGAAAGACCCTGCCGCGTCCACCTCCTCGGCCACCCAGCGCAGGTTTCCCAGCCAGTGCCGCGGCGCAATGAAACCGTCGCGGCGATCTATCAGTGTCTCGTAGATCATAAATAATTAATCAGAAATCGCTTTTTGGTTGGACCCGGCCGGCCCTGGCCCACACGGGCCATGAGCATGCCAAGCACGGGCTGGCGCAGCGAACTCAGGGCGGGGAGCATGGCAGAAGCGAGAAGCAGCGTCAAGCCCGGCAGGGCGGCAATCCCTTGCCGCCGTGGCTCAGCTACATTCCGACCGTTTCGAGTCCCTTGCGGGGGGCGTGTAAGGGCAAACCGTGGATACAACCCGGTCTGGAACGGGTAGGTCATGCCCGCCCCATTCACATACGCACCCGCCCCGTAGCGGGCCGCGTTCGTGTTGTCAGCAATGGTACAGGGTTACGAGTCCGCTGCTGGCCCACAGACCACCACCAGCCGCCGTCGTGCCACGGACCACGTTCTGCCGGATCAGGCAGTTCGATACCATGCCACCAGCCATATAGACGCCGTCGCCCAGCGAAAAGGTTGGCGGTTATATTGTTCGTCACGACGTAACGACTCAGGTGCCC
>CAIOST010000168.1 GCA_903861045.1 uncultured bacterium
CTGGCGGGACGGGAGTGGCTGGGGCCGGGTTGGCAGGGGGTCGGGGGACCTTTCTTGCCAGATGCTCCGCGACTACGTGGTACAACGGGCTTTCCCATGCGCGGTGCGGCCTCAGGGTTCAGGGTTCAGGGTTCAGGGTTCAGGGTTCAGGGTTCAGGGTTCAGGGTTCAGGGTTCAGGGTTCAGGGTTCAGGGTTCAGGAAATTTGTGCAAACGTACAATATAGAAATACAAGCGAATTCTACTGATTTTACGAGATACGGGGAGGAACCAGCGACGTGCGGGCGCGGAGCGATGCGGGAGCTGGCGCGCGGCTCCTCGCGCGAAAACCTTTGCGCTGGTTGCGCGGTTGGCCGCAGAACTCTACCGTCCGGCGGGCGAGCCCGCCGGGGCGGTGCGCGCTGGGCGCTGGGTGGTCGACACGCTGCCCACAGCCTGGGGCGGGCCGGGGCTACTGCCTACGGAACGAGCCCGCCGGGGCGGTGCGCGCTGGGCGCTGGATGGCTGGCCGAGGCAACTGGCAGCAGGGCAAGCCGGCCACACAGGCAGGCGAGAATGTGACTTTTGGACAGGTACAAGGCCGCCGGCAGGAGACCCTTCAACTGCGCTCAGGGACTTGTCTGCCGGCGGCTACGGGGAACCCAGCTATCAGACCGGTTTTGTGGCTGTCGGCCAGCGTCCTAGAAGTTCACATCCAACTGCGTGGTGATGGTGTTGGCGCCGGCGACGCTCTGCTCGTTGTAGATGTCGTAGCCAAGAATTACCGAGACATTGGGGGTGAAGGCCCAGGCCACACCGAAGTTGAGCGCGCCCAAGGCATTCTGGCCGCCCTGGTAGTCCACCGCCATCCAGAGGCGGTCATCTATCTCGCTCATGGTGCGATCCCAGGAGAGGAGGATGCCGTGGTTGTCATCGGTGGAGCCGCCCGGACCGGTGAGCACATCGTTGTTGCCCACATAGTAACCGGCCGAGATGCGCCCCAATGACGGCAGGCCGCAAAACCCCGGCAGCACTTTGGAGGCCAGGCCATAGAGGATGTCCTGATCCGTGCGCGTGGCATTATGGCGCTTGGTGCCGAAGTTGTAGCCGCCGATCGCCAGAGCCGGCGCGTTGGAGCATAGGACCCCTTCCGGCACGCCCAGCTTGGCATTAAAGAAGACCGGGTGGTCATCGTATTTGCTGCCGCTGAACGTCGAGATGTAGTCCACGCCCACTTCCATCTGCAGGTCATGGAAGGGAAGTACGCCGATGGTCAGGCCGCCATCGAATACGTCCGGGTCACGTTTGCCGGCTTCCCAGTAGCCGTTTTCCGTGGAACGTACGTAGGCGTCGAGGCCGAAGTGCGGTACGCCAAAGGGCTGGATATCCGTGGACGGTATCCAGATCTGGGTGGAGGGGGTGGCCTGCAGCAGGGTGGTCCCCAGCAGCAGAGTGGCAAGTGTCAGACGTGTGGTCGGTGTCATGATGATGCTCCTTGTGGTACGTTTGGTGGTCGTTGGTTGGTCGTTGGAGTCGCTTGGTGTAACATATTCCGGTGATTGGGTTCTGGGTTCGTGGTTCTGGGTTCTGGGTTCGGGGTTCGGGGTTCAGGGTTCAGGGAATTCGCCAGCCTTTGGTCGCCCGGATCATCGAACAACAACGGCTTGACAATTTTGGCGGTGAAGTCCCGCCTGATCTGAGACACCTTGTCGCGAGCTTTGTCGCGAGCCTTGTCGAAAGTAATTGCCGTGAAATATGTTCCATCGACAAAGCTCCCGACAAAGCTCGCGACAAAGATGGAGGAACGTTTCTCATTGCTGTAAACCATCGGCATGGCCGGTATCCCGGCCATGCCGCGGCCCGCCTGAACCCTGAACCCTTCCTCCTGAGCCCCCGGCTATCCTCAACCGATAGCCGTGTTGCCTTTCTCCCCCGTTCGCACGCGCAGGCATTCGCGCATGTCGAGGATGAAGATCTTGCCGTCACCGATCTCCCCGGTGCGGGCGCCTTCCAAAATGGCGTCCACCGCGGGTTGCACGTAGGCGTCGTTGACGGCGATTTCCAATTTCACCTTCTTCAGCAGGCTGCCGGCTTCCCGGTGGCTGCGGTAGACCGTGGCGATCCCCTTCTGGCGGCCACGCCCCATGACGTTGGAGACGGTGACCAGGTGGATCTCCTTCTTTTCCAGCAGGTCCAGGACGAGATCCAGGCGATCCGGTTGAATGATGGCAATGATGTACTTCATGGTATTTCTCCTTGTTTGCTCGATTAATCCAGCATGGTGTAGCCAGCTTCTTTGTGCTGCGTCAGGTCCAGACCCACGCGCTCTTCGTGTTCGGAGACGCGCAAGCCGACCAGTTTGTCCACCAGTTTGAAGAGTACGAACGAGACGACGGCCGAATAGACGATCGTGACGAGCACGGCCTTGATCTGCCAGACGAATTGCGCCGCATTGCCATAGAGCAGCCCATCGCAGCCGTTGACGGCCTTATCGGCGAAGATACCGGTGGCTAGGGCACCGACGATACCGCCAATACCATGCACGCCAAAGGCATCCAGGGAGTCGTCATAGCCGAGTTTGGTCTTCAGGAAGGTAACGGCCAGCCAGCAGCAGCAGGCGGCGCCGAGTCCGATCCAGATGGCGCTCATCGGCGAGACAAAGCCGCAAGCCGGCGTGATGGCCACCAGACCAGCCACGGCCCCGGAGATTACGCCCAGTGTCGTAGCGCGCCGGTGATAGAGCCAGTCGCAGAGCACCCAGGCGAGTCCGGCGGCAGCGGTGGCAATGTGCGTGGTGACAAAGGCGTTACCAGCCAGGCCATTGGCGGCAAGGGAACTGCCGGCGTTAAAGCCGAACCAGCCGAACCAGAGTAGCCCTGCGCCCAGTACGGCAAACGGCAGGTTATGCGGCGGCGAGGCCGTACCGACGCGTTTGCCCAGCATGATGGCCGCCACCAGCGCCGCGATACCGGCATTGATGTGCACCACCGTGCCGCCGGCGAAGTCCAGCGCGCCAGCCCGGGCAGTGCCGGCCGCATCAAAGCGCGAGAGAAACCCGCCCAGCCCCCAGACCCAGTGCGCCACCGGGTCGTAGACCAGCGTGGACCAAAGGACCAGGAAGAGGCAAAAAGCCGAGAACTTCATGCGCTCGGCAAAGGCCCCCAGGATCAGCGCGGGGGTGATGACCGCGAACATGGCCTGGAAGATCATAAAGACCGAGTGCGGAATGGTGGCGGCGTAGCCGGCAAAGGGATCGGCCCCCACGTTCCGCAGGAAAGCCCAGTCCAGATTGCCGATGAGCCCTTTCACATCCGGCCCAAAGGCCAGGCTATAGCCGAAGAGCGCCCATTGGACCGTCACCAGGCAGATCACGATAAAGCACTGCATCAGGATCGAGAGGACATTCTTTTTGCGGACCAGACCGCCATAGAAGAAGGCCAGCCCCGGCGTCATCAACAGCACCATGGCCGAGGCCATGAGGACCCAGGCCGTGTCACCCGAGCTGATCGGGGAGGCGGGGGTGGCAGGGGGCGGCGTCGTAGCCGCCGCGGGGACGCTGACGCTCACGGCCGGTGGTGCGGCCGCACCACCCGTGCTAGCCGGAGTGGCACTGGCCGACTCCTGGGCCAGGGTGGATAAGGCCGTAAACCCGGCGACAAGGATTCCGCATAGTAGACGGTAACCGAAACGTGCACGCATCTGAGCAACCTCCTGTTAGTTGAGTTGCCGCCTCTTATTGCAGCAAGCGTGCCAGCCGCAAAGGCTAGATTTCGGCGTCTTGTTGTAAGCTGTTGCCGCACAATAAAATATGCTAAATTAATTAAACTCACAAAAGTGATGCCACTATCAACTAATGACAAATTTGGTGCTGCGCATGCAATAATTACATATATGTATCAAGCTGCGCGGATAAGTCATTTTATGTATAGCTGTTTGCGGAACCTCCGGTTTTTACTAGCGGAGGGTTCAGCCGCAGGCGCTGCCACGCTACTACTATGTCAAGTTTCCTGACGAAGACCGGAGTAACCGGGGGCCGGTTCGGCGGGTCTTCTGATATCGGGCATTGCCGCCAGGCCGCGCAAAACCTTCGCTTTTCCTGTGCGGCTCACCGGGAGGTTCGCCCATGGTCTTTTCCTGAAGACCTCGTTCTGCGGACTCCCCGCCGGGCGAAATCTAGCCACAAAAAGCACAAAAGACACAAAAGAAACCGGTTTTTTTCCGAGTAGGGCTGGGGCTTGCGCCCCAGCCCCCTCACAGACCCGTGCGAGCGGATTTCCCGCACACGGTTCTTCGGTTTAGGGATTTGCTTAAGCCGTTGCCATCCTTA
>CAIOST010000169.1 GCA_903861045.1 uncultured bacterium
CCATGTCCATACCCTCAGCAAAACAAAACTAACCCAGCATTAGCATACACAAAAGCTGCTGCTGCGGTTACCACAAAGACCTTGCTACAGCCAGCCTGCGTAAGGTGTCGCTTCAGGAAAAGACCATGCAGACGGAACTGTTGCGTCAACAAAGTGCTACTACAAAGTGCCAAAAACGTGAAATTCCGGGCCCATGAAAAGAACTGCGCTGGAGCATCTCAAGGCATGGAAGGCTGGTATTGGCCGGAAACCACTGCTGTTGCAGGGGGCGCGTCAGGTTGGCAAAGAACCAAACTCTATTTGGTGACGGGTGGCTTGCCGGAAGTGGTCGCGGCGTTTCTTGCGAAACGCGCGGATCTTTACGCCGCTTTTCAGGATGTCAGACGCATCCAGACCCGTCTGGTATCGAACTACATTGCGGATATGGCCAAGCATTGCGGCAAGCAGCACGCGATGCATCTCGAACGCCTATGGCGAAGTGTCCCGGCTCAGATCGGACGCGACCAAAGCAGCGCCGCCCAGAAGTTCGTCTTCAAGGATGTCCTTCCCGGTATCAAGGGCTATTACGTGGAGAACTTTGTGTCCCAAACTTTCCGGGCCACAAACAGGAACAACCTCGCATGCTGGCGGGAAGGCGCGGCGGAAGTGGATTTCATCACAGAGGCGGACGGCGCCGTCGTCCCGGTGGAAGTTAAGTCGGGCTGGGTGACCCAGGCCAAGCGTCTCTACAACTTTAGCCTTCAGCCTTACTCCATAATCACGCGAAACACAGCCGCGCCATACGTGGCCACGTCGCCCCAGGCGGCCGGCGTGATCTCTAAGGCACCGTGCTGCATGAAGGGGACAGGCTGGCCCGTGCGCAGATCTGCCACGCTCCGAACCGCCCGGAAGTTCGTCTGCACACGCAGGACGCCGGTTGTCGGCGCCTCGGTCACATGGAGGTAATGCACGGCGGGGTTCTGGCGCGAGACCGTCACAGGGCAGAAGGCGCCGTCATTGCACCAGCCGGGCACCAGGCCGGACGCCTCGCCACCGGTCGTGTCGGTCAGCGCTTCGCCCGCCCAGGCCATAAAGGCTTCCATGGCAGCCATCATCGGCTCAAACTCAGGCGGGACCGTGCCGTCCAGCAGCGGACCCAGCCCCATGGCATAGTTCCATTGGCCGCGCATGCCGAGCGAGCAGAGCATCTCGCGGATCCAGAACAACGGGTCACGCTGGTAGTTGCCGGTTCCCTGCCGGTAGGCAAAGGGTAGGATGAACTCCCAAATGTACAGCGGCGCCCCGTGCCACCATTCGTTGCAGGTGGGAATATCCTCATTGAAATCCCGCATGGGCGGCAGCATGCCGTCGATCCAGTCAATCGGCTTGAGCAGGCCGCCGGGGCGGTTATACAGCGGCTCCGGGAGGTGAGACAGAAACTCCGTAGTACTGACATCCACCTCCGGCGAGTGGAACCGGGTACGATTGTTGACCAGCACCACGGCTTCGGGGAGCAACCGGTGCATGCGGGCCGGCAGATCATTCAGCAGCGGGTCCAGGCCGTCGAGCCAGAAACCGCCGATCTGCGCCCCGTATCGGGCCACTAGCTCCTCGACCAGCGCCGTCAACCCGGCTGCGTACCCTTCCGGCGTGCGGAGCGTCTCCCCAACCCACGGCCCGCCCGGCGTATCCCAATGCCCCATCCCTCCGGGCATATACAGAATGACCTTCACGCCCGTCCGGGCCCCTTCGGCCAGCAGGGCGCCTACATAATCGCGTGTCGTGGCACGTATGAAACCGGGGATCTGGGTCGGATACATCACCGCCCAGCCGTCGCAGGAGTGCACCACGGTGAACGTAAGGTACTTGGCCCCCACCCGCCGCACCGTGGCAACCAGGTTGCGCGCCAGTACCTCGGGCGCCGGCGCCGCCGCCTCAAACTCAGCGATCGAAGCATGGCAGAGCACCGGAGCGGCAGAGCCATTGGACGAATTCCCGCCGCCCGTAAACAGCCCCCAATGGTAAAAGAACCCGAAGCGCGCCGGCGCAAACCAACGCGACACGCGATTGATACGAGCATCATGTCCGGGAAGCATAATAAAGAATTCCTTTCAGGCGCTTTGTTTACCACAAACGTTGGCAGAAGACCAGCGACAAGGGCACAGGCCCAGAACTGCGGGAGTTGGATGGTTGGAAGGTTGGAAGATTGAGCCTAGATCCGGAACTTGAACTTTCCTTTGGCCCACAATGGATACGCGGGCAACTGGTTATAACGTGGGACCGCGAAGCCATTTGGAACTGTCCGTGCGGATCTGGTGCACGGTCTTTATCCTTATGACAAACGCACCTTAATCACGCGCTGCACGGACATATAGATCATTGCCGGCTTCCAGCGTTCTGCCGGTGTGCGTTTGTAGGCCGTCCCCGGCGGCCTTGTGCCGCCGGAACGGGAAGTTCAGAGTGAGCAGCGAAAAAGCGAGAAAATCAAAGAAAAAGGTGCGGCGCGAGGCGTGGCCGCTTCGGCCTGACCTCGCGCCATTCCTTTTGCTTGTCAAATTGCGCTGCTTCCTTTCTCTCGCGGAACTTTGCTTCCGGTGGGGCCAGCCCACCGGGGAGCTGCGGCGCTGCAGGCACAATTGATCTTAGTCGATTGTCGTCCTTGTCCCGATCGTTGTCGCGATCGTCATCGACCAAGATTGCGACCAAGACCTGCGAATAAGCGGGTGGTGTACGTGTAGCCGTGTAGGCGTGGGTGAAAGTGGGGGTGTACGTGTCGCCATCCGCATGGCCACTGGCACACTTGCCCGTTCCCTTACACGCCACCCTTACACGCGCACACTTACACGACCCGCTTACACGATGATCAACCGGAACCCGAGTGTATCGGTCGACGCGTACGGACGACGCGTACGGTCGACGGTGGGCGCGAGGCTCCTGCCGAGCCGTCGCCGCAGGTCCACACCGTACACATCCCGGCGACCATCCATCGTGCTCCGGCAGGATAACCTGGCTAATCAGCTTGCATGTGTGCTTTATAATACTCGTCTGATATTAAAGTCACTAGCGAATGTTATCAAGGCGGGCACGGGCCATGGTCTTTCCCCGACGATGGTCTCCAGCACCTGCTCGCGGAAGGCCGGGTTTTCGGGCGCGAAGCTCCACTGGGCGGCATCCAGGCGCGCCTGGCCCGTAGCGTCTTCCCGGCAACTCCCCCAGGGCTACTTCTCCGACCAGTATTGCCGGGCGACCGGATTGTCTACGGACATACAGATGATTGCCGGTTTCAGGCGTTCTTCCGGTGAGCGTCTGCCTGCCGTCCCCGG
>CAIOST010000170.1 GCA_903861045.1 uncultured bacterium
CGAGAACCGCATCGATCCCGGCGCGTAACACTCGTTTCACGTCATGCTGCGTCGTCATGCACAGCTAAAGTAGACCGGCGGGCCTCATTTGTCCAGCGATATTTGTGTGTAAAGGGCAGCACAAGGCCGCCGGGGACGGCATGTCCGCGCGCGCGGTCCGGTCAAGGTGGCGGCGCGAGGGGTTCTGTAAGAGCATCACAAACGAGTATCGCACCCCTTGCCGGCACAGGCTGGCTGTCGTACGTACCACATTGACCTGCTGGCATAATTTGCGTTTGCCTTTCTCCCTTAATATGCTAAAATATTGTCGTAATGGATGGATTATGGTGCGGCCGAGCGCCAAGGCCGGCGTGACTATGGTACGTACCGGACTGGTCCGACTGCGAGGCTGGGCCGCGCGCCAGAGCGATCTGTGCTAAGGAGAAAACGCGATGCAGCAACCAACGATGGAAGCCGAAGTCCGCCAAGCCACACCCCCCCGCAGACGCTTCGCCAGGCACGCGGCCCTCCTCGGCTTGCTGCTGGCCGGCCTGTACGCACCGTGCGCCCAGGCCGTCTTGGCCACCGGCGGCACGGTGATCAACTACCAGCTGGGCGGTACCAACTGGGCCGCGCATATCTTCACGACCGTGGGCACGACCAGTCTTACGGTGTCGTTTGGTGGCAATGTCGAGGTGTTGGTGGTGGCCGGCGGGGGTGGCGGCGGGAGGTTCGCGGGGGGTGGGGGCGCCGGCGGATTGATATACAGCAATGTGTTTGGTGTGCTTGCCGGCAGCCATACGGTCATTGTTGGTGATGGCGGTGCAGGTTCTTCCGTGAACTACACTGTGGGTGCGACTGGCGCAAATTCGAGCTTCGACGCCATGACAGCTTATGGTGGTGGCGGTGGCGGTTCGCGTGAACCGAGCGCTCCCTACTCGGGGCAGAACGGCACTGCTGGCGGCAGTGGTGGCGGCGGCAGTCCAGCGAATGCTGCACCCCAGGGCCTCGGCGGGAGCGCAACCAGTATGCAAGGGTATGCGGGCGGAAACGGCGGCAATTGGGGTTGGGGTGGCGGTGGTGGCGGTGGCGCCGGCGCGTTGGGGCAGAATGCCAACCAAAATGATGGGGGCACGGGTGGCGTTGGCAAGGTCTATGCCTTGGTTGGAACCAATGTGTGGTATGCCGGCGGCGGGGGCGGTGGAACGTATAACAATAGCGGTGGCGCCGGCATCGCGGCAGCCGGTGGGCTGGGCGGCGGTGGCGCAGGACAGAAGAATGCGGTTGGGTCGGATGGTGCAGCCAATACTGGTGGCGGTGGCGGTGGCGGTGCCCATGACGAAAGCACACCCAGAAACGGCGGCAAGGGCGGCTCCGGCATTGTGATCGTGCGGTATGTCACGAGTGCCCCCGGTGCGCCCACCATCGCGAACCAGGCGGCCACATCTATCACGCCGACCTCCGCGGAGCTTAACGGCTATCTTGCCGCTACCGGCACCTCGGACACCGCGGTCTGGGTCTATTGGGGACTGACGGATCAGACCACCAACGCGAACCTCTGGGCTTACACCAACTACTTCGGCAACACCCTGACCAATGGGACGTATGCCACGAATACGGCCTATCAGGCCACGTTCCCCAAGGGTACGACCTGCTACTATAACTTCTACGCCCAAAATGCCTCAGGTGGTGTGTGGGCCGCGACCGCCGGTTCCGCGAGTTTCACCACGCTTGTGGACCCGGTGGTCACGGAGGCCGACGCCACAGGCCTCGGCATAGGCAGCGCGACCCTCAACGGCACATTGACTTCTGACGGCGGCGCGGCGACAGCCGTCTACTTCTGTTGGGGGCTGGCCGATGGCGGCAACCTCACGACGAGTGCCTGGCAGCACGCCGTCGCCTGCGGCGCCGCGACTAGCGGGCAGTCGGTCTCGGCCCAGCTCACGGGCCTGACCTACGGCCTGCAGTATTGGTATCGCGTCTATGCGACCAACGCCGTCGGCGAGGCTTGGTCCGCGTCGATCAGCTTCCTGCCGGGCGGAGGCGGTGTGCTCGCCACGGGCGGCACCGTGACGAACTACACGCTGAACGGCACCAACTATCGGGCGCATATCTTCTCAACAGTGGGGACGACCAGCCTGACGTTTGCGGCAGGCGGCAATGTGGAGGTGCTGGTGGTGGCCGGTGGCGGCGGCGGCGGGGACGGGTCCGGCAGCGGTGGCGGGGCCGGCGGGTACATCTACACCAATCTGTCCACGGCTCTTGGAGACAACCTTACGGTTGTTGTCGGTGCGGGCGGCCCTGGCGGAACCGGTGGCTCCGGCACGACTCCTACGATGTGGGGGCAGAACGGCAGCAATTCGGTGCTTGGCGGTTTGATTGCGATTGGCGGAGGTGGCGGCGCTCCAAACGGCGGAGGTAGTATCGGAAAGAACGGCGGCTCGGGCGGCGGAGGGTCCGAGACGGTCGGCTCTGGCAGCCGTGGGCTGGGGACCAGCGGGCAGGGATATGACGGCGGATGGCCTACGTTCTGGGCCAATCCCTTTCCGGCGGGTGGTGGCGGCGGCGCGGGCGGCGTGGGATCCAACGGAACGACATCGGTAGCCGGTGCGGGCGGACCCGGGCGGCAGAACGCCATTTCCGGTGTAGCGACGTGGTACGCCGCAGGCGGTGGTGCGGGCGTATACGGCAACGATAATTACGGTGCGGGCGGAAGTAGCATGGGCGGTCACGGCGGCGGTTCAGTCACACCTGCCACCAGCGGCTTGGATGGCACCGGCAGTGGTGGTGGCGGGCAGGGCCAGAACCGGAATAGCGCCGCGAGTTCTCATCGTGGCGGCTCCGGCATCGTGATCGTGCGCTATGTAGCCGGCATGGGCGCGGGCATCCAGAACCAAGCCGCCACGAACGTGCAGACGACCTCGGCCACGCTGCAGGCCACGCTGTCGGGGAGCAACGCGTATTTTGAAGTTTGGGCGCTCTGGGGGCCGGCGGATGGCGCAACCAACTCGGTGGACTGGCTTCACCGGACTAAGGTGGGCGACTTCACGCTGACGACCGCCACCACCAACATCGCCTACGCGGTGGACAGCCTCAGCGCAGATGCGACTTGCTTCTACACCTTCTACGCGCGCAACGCCGCGGCGAGCTTCTGGGCCACGCCCTCGCGCAGTTTCAGCACAGCGCTGCTGCTCGTGGAGAGTACCGTGGCCACTACAAAGTTTGGTGACCCGGCGGGGGCGTTTACGTTCCGCCGGTCAGCGGCCGCAGCCAGCGAGTCGCTCACCGTGAACGTTACGATCAGCGGCAGCGCCAGCAACGGGGTGGACTATGCCACGTTGCCCAATAGCGTCACGCTGGCCGCCGGCGCCACCAGCGCCGTCGTTTCTGTGGTGGCCGCGCTGGATCATGATGCAACCAATGAGGAGGTGGTGCTGACGCTGGCGACGGGCAGCTACGTGATCGGTACGCCGGGTAGCGCCACGGCGACGATCCAGCCGACGACGTTCACGCCGCAACCCCAGATGCTCATCACGTTTGGCGGCTACACCAACCGGACCACGACCTTGACCAACTTCCCGGTGCTGGTGGTCTTCAGCAATAACGTGGGCAACAGCCAGTTCAGCTATGCTTCGTTCCTCAGCTCCCATGGCTACGATCTGCGCTTCGGCTCCAACGAGGTGGACACCGCCGGCTTGAACTACGAGATCGAATCGTGGAACCCCAACGGCGCCTCCTACGTCTGGGTGCAGGTGCCAATCCTGCCGACCAATGGCGCCGGCTCGATCTGGGCGCGCTGGGGGAATCCGGCGGATAGCAACCAGCTCGCCTGCACCACCAATGGCGCCACCTGGTCCGAAGGATTCAAGGCGGTCTGGCACCTCAACGAAGCGGTGACGAACGAGGAGACGGGTGGCACGAATCATCTGGACGCGACGACGAATCACATGCATGGCGTGCAGTCGGGCAATGCGCGGGTTGAGGCGGTCTGCGCCGGTGGGCAGGATCTGGACTACGGCGCGGTCGGTGCGGCGGACTCCATTGTCTTCCCCGGCCTCAACTGGTGGCCGACCAACAGCTTTAGTGTCTCCTATTGGCTGAAACCGCGCAGTCTGACACCTCCGCAGTATGTGCATGCGCGCAACGGTCCTGCTGGTCATTGGTGGGAGACCTTTAACTGCCAGACGGGCGGCGGCGGGCTACATGTCGGGTCGGATAATGGAACCCGTTTCGGTCCTGCTGACACACTCGGGGCATATGTCGTCAACAACTGGAGCTACATCACCTTCACCTTTGCCAATGGCAGCGCGGCCATTTACAACGGTGGCACGTTGATGAAGGCGAAGAGCATGACGGCTCCGACCATGATGTGGGAGGACTTTGTGCTGGACCCCGCCATCAATGGCATGGTGGACGAAGTACGGCTCTGTAGCGCGGCACGCTCGGCCGACTGGGTCTGGGCCTGCTATCAGACCATGGCCTCGAACTCGGTCTTCAACCGCTTTGGCGCGATGTCTGTGCCGGATGTGCGTAACCAGGCGGTTTCGGACGTGACCGCGACTTCGGCCACGCTCCATGGATCGCTGGTCAGTACCGGCACCTCATCCACGGCGGTTTGCGTACTGTGGGGCGATACGGACTGCGGTAAGAGCTGGACTTGGGCGCATACCAACTGGTGGGCCGTGGATGCCTGGACCAACGGCAGTCTACCCAGCACCAACATCACGGGCCTGACCAGTGGCGCAATCTACTACTACACCTTTGCGGCCTCGAATGCGGCCCTCCAGGTGATCGCGGCGCCGGCCGTCTCCTTCGTGACGGGCGAGGTCACGGTCGAGGCGACGGACAACACGGCGCAATTCCCCGGCCATGCGGGCGCGTTCACGCTTCGCCGGCCGGCCGCTTGCGCCGGCACGGCGCTGACCGTGGCCTACACGCTGGGCGGCAGCGCCGGCAACGGCGTGGACTACGACCTGCTGCCAAACAGCGTGACCCTCGCGGCTGGCGAAACCAACGCGCTCCTTGCGCTCACACCGCTGCCGGATAATGACATGACCAATGAGGCGGCGACCCTGACGCTGATCGCCGGCACCTACGCCATCGGCACGGCCAGTAACGCCACCGTGACGATCCAGCCGCGAATCCTGACGCAGCCGCTGCAGATGAAGATCCTCTTTACCGGCTACACCGGCGGGCGGCAGACGCTGACGAACTTCCCGGCGCTGATCGTGTTCAGCAACAACATCTACAACAGCGGCTTCGACTACCGCACAATCCTCAGCACCAACGGCTACGACCTGCGCTTCGGTACGAGCGAGACCGACACCAACAGCCTGAACTACGAGATCGAGTCCTGGCATACCAACGGCGCGTCCTACGTCTGGGTGCAGGTGCCGCTTCTGCCGGGCGATGGCTCCGGCGCGATCTGGGCCAACTGGGCGGGCGACGGCGCCAAACTTCCCTGCACAACCAATGGCGCCACCTGGACCGCGGACTATCAAGCCGTGTGGCACATGCAGGGAGTCAACGCTACCGATGCCACCACCAACCATAACCATGCCACAGCGTTCGGCGGGGTGAGCCCGGGCAGCGGCCAGGTGGGGCCCGGCGTAACCTTGGATGGCACGAATGGCTATCTGGAAGTGGCGGCCACCGATCTGTTCAAGGGGAGCGACGACGTCACGATCGCGTTCTGGATCAAAGCCGCCGCCTCGCAGATGGCCAACGCCGAGATCATGGACTACAATCGTGACTTCAGCCCGAACAAAAACTGGGCTATTGAGAACATCAATGGCACGACGCCAGCCGCCCTGCAATGGTCTTGGGCGATCAACAACGCGGCCAACGATAACGACTGGGGGCCATTGTCGGCGACCCGGACGTTTGTCCCCGTGTCAAACCAGTGGCTGCATGTGACCTTGGTGAAGTCTGGCACCAATGTCATTTACTATACCTCTGGCGTGCCATTATCGAGCGCGACCAACTTCGCGAACATCGACAAGGAGACGCGCAAACTCTGGATCGGCGGACATGTGGCAGGGGCGGACCGCTTCCTGAATGGTTCGCTGGATGAGATCCGGATAGCCAATGCCGCCAAGTCCGCGGACTGGGTCTGGGCCTGCTACCTGAACCAGGCTTCCAATGCCTTCTTCGCTGCGGAGGGCCCGGCCACGGTGCCCGGTGCGCCGGGTGCGTTGAATCTGCCGGCCTCGGAGGTGACGACCAGTTCGGCGATCTGCCACGGCTGGCTGATCAGCACCGGCAACGCCGCCACGGCGGTCTGCCTCTTGTGGGGCGAAGGGGATGCCGGCCGCAACGGGGCTTGGGCGCACACGAACTGGTTCGATTACCTGGCGTGGACCAATAACAGCTACCCCTCCACCAATCTCACCGGGCTGGTGGCGGATCGGACGTACTACTACACCTTCGGCGCCTCGAATGCCACGACCAATGTGGTGGCCAGCGGCCCCAGCACCTTTTTCATCACCGGTGGCGTCACCGTGGAGGCCACCGATGCTCAGGCGCAATGCACGTTGAACGACACGGCCCTCTTTACGATCCGGCGACCGGCCACCTGTGCCAGCGAAGCGGCGAGCGTGCATTACGCGCTGAGTGGCAGCGCCAGCAATGGTGTGGACTACAGCCTGCTCGTGAGCAATGTGACCATGGCTGCCGGCGTCACCAGTGCCGTGGTGACGGTGACGGTATACCCGGATCGCGATACGACCAACGAAGAAGTGGTGCTGACGATCCTGCCCGGTTCCTATGCGATTGGCACGTCCAGCAACGCCACCGCGACGATCCTGCCGTGGATCATTTCGCCGGAGATCTATGTGGTGCCGGCCGGGTTCTCCTCGCCCTCGGCGCCTTACGATACGTGGGGCACGGCCGCCAATGACATCCAGACCGCCGTGGCGTACGCCGATGCCTTCCAGCCGGATATCCGGACGGTTGTGGTCTCGAACGGTACGTACTTGATCTCCAGCCAGATCCTGGTCACGAATGGCATCACGGTGCGCAGTTTCGAGGGTGGTTTGGCCGGCGCCGCGAATACCATTGTGATGCGTCCCTCCAGTGCCGGCAATTCCCGGATCGTCACGCTGAGCCATGCCAATGCCGTACTCGACGGCTTTACGATCACCGGCGGACGAACTCCGCCACCGTCCACGTCCGTGTGGTATCTGAAAGGCGGTGGTATCCTGGTGATCAACGGCACGGTGCGCAACTGTGTGGTGACTAATAATTACACCGGTAGTGCGTCCTCGGATGGCGCCGGCGTCTTCCTGGCCGGTGGCTTGGTGTCGAATTGCGTGATCACGGCCAACGCTTCGCAGAAAGGCAATGGCGCGGGCCTTTGCATGATCGGCACCAATGCCTACCTCATGAATAACTATAGCGGCTACGACATGTATGCGACGGGTACCGGTACGCGCGTGACGCACTGCATCATCAGCAGCAATGCGATCACTGCGACCATGGCGTATCTCGGTGCCGGGGTCTATATGCTGGGGGGGGCCACGCTGGATCACTCGCTGATTTATTCCAATACCAATAACGGGTACGGTGCCGGTGGCGGGGTATATTCCTCCAGCGGGTTGGTTCAGAACTGCACCATCGTTAATAACTACGGCCTGGGAGCCGGCGGCGGGGTGGCTGCCAATGGCGGGGTGGTCGAGAGCTGCTCCATTGCCAGCAACTACGGCGGTTGGGGTGGCGGCGGGGTCTATCTGACGGCTGGCACGCTCTCGAACTCTCTGGTGCAGGCCAACCGTACCGCGGGTTCGGGCGGCGGCATCTATGCCTTGGCGGGGACGATCGAGCATTGCCGGATCGTTGGCCATACGCAAGTCAGCGGCTATGGGGGCGGCGTCTATGCATCGGCCACCGCGGTGCTATTGCGCAACTGTCTGATTGCTACCAATAGCTGCGCCGGGGACTACGGCGGCGGCGTGTACGGCGGCACCGTGGAAAGCTGCACAATTGTGAGCAATCGCACGTCCAATCGCCTCGGCGCGGGCGGCGGCGTCTACGGCAGCACGGTGACGAATTCGATTGTGCTGCAGAACACGACGGGCTCGGAGCGGCCATTGGTCGCCAACCACGCCGGTAGTACGTTCGCCTACTCCTGTACCACGCCGAGGCCGACCGGTTCGGGCAATGTGGCGTACGCCGTGTTTGTCAATCTGGCAGGTGGTGACTATCGGTTGCAGGCTTGCCCGGCAGTGGATGCGGGGACCAATCTGGCGTGGATGACCGGCGCCGTGGATCTCGACGGCCAGCCGCGCACGAATGGCTTTAACCAGCGCGTGGACATGGGGGCGTGGGAGCAGCTCCCCGGCGCTCTCGAGGTCGGTATCGGGTCGGATGTGATGAGCGTCGTCGCGCCGTCAAACGTGGTCTTTACGGCCTATCTGGCCGGGACGAACGTCAACGCCACCTCCTATGCCTGGGTCTTTGGCGATGGCACCATTCTCAGCGGTCCTGGCTTGGCCGTGGTGACCAACCGCTACGGCGCGCCCGGCGTCTACACGGTGACGCTAACCGTGGTCAATGACGCCAGCGAGAGCGCCAGCGCAACGAACCTGGCGTACATCACGGTCTGGGATACCAGCCTCTACGTCTGGACGAACAGCCCGGCGCCCGGCATACCGTACAACGCCTGGTCGAACGCCGCTCATACGCTCATGGACGCTGTGTATGCCGCCCCGGCGGGTGTCAACGTCTTCGTCACGAACGGCACGTACAACCTGGAAAATCAAATCATGGTGGACAAACCCCTCACCATTCAGAGTTGCAGCGAGGCCGGCTTCGGCGGGTTGCGCAACGCGGCCAGTACCGTGGTGCAGACCGGCCGCGCGACCAACCGTCTCTTCTCGCTTATGGATGCCGGCGCGGTGCTCGACGGGCTGACCGTGCAGAACGGATCCTCCTGGCAGGATGGCGAGGTGGGGATGGGCGTGAAGATGACGGCCGGCCAAGTGCGTCACTGCATTATTCAGCGGAACAACCAACTGGCTGCCTATTCCAACGTGCTGGGCGGCGGCGTCTATATGGCCGGTGGCGTGGTTTCGAACTGCCTGATCCGGCAGAACGTGGTCCGTGGCACGACGGCCGATGGTGGCGGTCTCTGGGCCAGCACCGGACTTGTGACCCACTGTACCATGGTCGACAACACGAACGCCGGGCGCTACGGGGCAGGTGCGTACGTGAATGGGGCGGGCGTGACGCTGCGCAACTCGCTGATCTGCGGCAACGTGGGCAGTGGCAGTGCAATCGGTGGCGGTCTCTATCTCGGCGCCGGCGATGTGGCCAATTGTACGATTGTGACGAACAGCACGGCCAGCGGCACCGGGGGCGGGGTCTATTACGCGGGCGGCACGGTCAGTAACAGCATCGTCTACTTCAATGTGGTCGGCAGCGTGCACAGCAACCTCAACACCACCAGTGGCCTGGCTTACTCCTGCGCGATCAACCCTGGCAGCACAGCCAACGGTTGCATTACGAACAATCCGCTCTTCGCGGACCAGGCGGCGCGTGACTTCCGTCTGCTGGCCTCGTCGCCTTGTGCCAACAAGGGGACCAATCAGGCGTGGATGACCGGTGCCTTGGATCTGAATGGCAATCCGCGCATCTGGCTTCGCAAGGTGGATATGGGGGCCTACGAAATGCGTTCCGAGGGAACGGTGATCATGCTATGGTAGCGTTTAACGGGGAGGAGCTGCGATGACGCATGAACTCAGGCGGGGCGCGGGGTGGCGGGTGCTGCTCCCGGTGTTGGCACTCCCGGCGTTGGTGCTCCTGGCGGCCGGCACCGGCTGCCTCACCACGAAAGCGAAACCGGCGGACGATCCGCTGCGCCCCAAGGATCTGTCACCGGTGACGTGGCGCACGGCGCCCCGCCATCCGCCCGTCGAGATCGTGCGCGGGGGGCAGGCCCGGGCTGTCGTCTTCATTGCCGACACGAATCTCGTGAAGCAGTTGCGGCCGCCCAGGCGCCCCAACGAGCGCCCCACCACCTTCAGCCAGATGCTGGAACAGCTGGTGGTTTCCGTGGGTCAGGCCACCGGCACGAATTTGACGGTCGTTACCAACGCGCCCGCGGCGGCGCAGCCGGCCATTGTGATCGGCGCCTGCGCGGAGTCGCGCGCCAGCGGGATTGATGCGTCCGCCATTCCGGCGGAGGGTTTTGTGGTGCGGACCGCGCCGAACCGCGTCTTCCTGGTGGGAAGCTCGATGGGCGGGGAAGGCGTCTGCTGGGCCATCGCCGACTTCCTCGAGCGGTTTGTCGGGGTGCGCTGGTACTGGCCGACGCCTTATGGTGGACGTTCCATCCGCCCCCTGCCGGCGCTCGTCATCCCGCCGGTCCATTATGCCGACCAGCCGGTCTTCCCCTATCGCAGCATGTACCAGGACTGGTACTGGTTGCAGGCGCGCTCGTCGGACGAGGAGATCCTCCCGATGGCGCCCGGCGCCGGGGCCGAGGGCGCCGAGACGCTCTGGTTGGGCGACTTCTTCCGCCTGATGCGCCACGGCAACAGCTGGCCCTACGAGCCCGTCCAGCAGGGGGCGCGCATCTACGAATTCATGAACGCCACGCTGCGCACCAACGCCCCCCTTTTTGCCGTCCGGGACGACGGGAGCAGCAATTGCGACACCTTCTGCTACAGCTCGCCGGAGCTGCTCGCCTGTTACCTCCTGAACCTGGAACGGGCCTGGGACAAGGGGGGGCGGAATGTTTTTATCGGCGGCATCACCCGCAATTGCGTAACCCTTTGGCCCTGCATGGACCTGGGGTGCCACTCTCTGGTCTCCGCCTGCCGCTGCGCCCCCTGCCGCCAGATGGCGGCCAGGGGCGGGGATGCGCTCCTCATGGCCGATTTCGTGCGGCGGCTCTGCGAGGAGGTCAAGCGCCGCTGGCCAGCCAAGAAGGTCATCTACGTCCCGTGGGGGATCCTGAAATGCCCGGAGGAGATGACCTTCCCCGACAATCTGTTGGTCAACTCCCTCGACCTGGGGGCCATGGGGTTGCTGCACCAGCCGCAGATTCGCCGCGAGCAGGAGGGACTGCTGCATACCTGGGCCGCCAAGACCGGCCGGCCCAACGGCATGTGGATTGATTTTGCCGGCCCCGGCGACTGGACACTCGGGCCGGTTCAGTTCCCCCATCTGGTGCAGGAGTTCTATCAGACGAATGTTCACCGGTTGGCCGGCGGGGAAGTGCTCTCCTATGCCGCTCCCTGCTTTGTCACGGCCGCCCCGACCTGCTACATCTGGAACCGCGCCTTGTGGAATCCCGACCTGGACGTCGATGCCATCCTGGACGAGATGTGTAAACGGCTCTTCGGGGCCGGTGCCGCCGATGCCCGGGAACTGCTCCGTCTGCAATGCGACCGCTGGGAGAAGACGCCCCTCTCCCGGCCGATCCGCGTTGCCGAGCAGCGCGTGGCGCCCAAGTTGTTCCGGGAGATCTGGCCGGCCGAGGTGGTGGCCCGCATGAAGGTGCTGCGCGACCAGGCCCTTGCCGCGATCGAGCAGAGCGGCGACACTGCGGCGCGCCGGGCCTTCCTCTACTGGACCTGGTCGTTCGACGCCTTTGCCGAATATGCCGCCAGCATTAATGAGGGCGTGGCGCCCGGCCGCGCCGGCGAACCCGGCGGGGAGCAGGCGCCGCCGACCGTTTCCGCGGCGGCCGCCCCGGCCGAAGCCAACCCCGCGGCGGAGGCGCGCTTCCAGGGCGGGGCCGCGGCCACCAACGTCATCCGGATCGCGAACCTCCACCGGAGCGAGGCCGGCGAGGGGCAGAGTGACCTGCGGTTCGACCTCGCCTGGGGCACCGCCTGGCGCGCGCTATGGACCGAGCCGGCCGCGCAGAGCGTGACCGGCCGCGAGCTCCCCGTGGAGAGCTGGAGCGCGGCCTGGGTCTTCGCCAAGTACCTCACCGCGGCGGACAAGGCCAGCAACGTCTGGCGCCACGCGACCCTGGCCCCCGCCGCCGCGAGCCACCAGGCACCCGCGGGCGCGACGCTGGAGGTGGGGCTCACCGCGGGCCGGGGCGCCGGCGTCTTTCTCTACCGCGCCGCACCCGGCCACGGGGCGCTCGATCTGCGCGACGTACGCCTGCGCTGGCTCCACGGCGCGGATGGCGTCACCAACCCCGCGGCGGCGGAGTTGCGCCTCTTCGCCCTTGAGATGGTCCATGTCCCGCAAGCCCCCTTCCAGCTCGGCTCCGGCGGCACGGAGGACGGCAGCTTCACGGATGGCGCCTGGACCGACGGCGCCGCGCTCCCGTTCCTGGTGGACGAGCGCTGGAGCGCCCCGCGGGCGGAGGGCTCCAACGCGCGCCGCATCGGCGCCGCGCCGGGACGGCTCTGGGGGGTCAGCGAATATGGCCGCAACCGCATCGGTTCGGAGGGGGCGGTGCTCGACCGCTACCCGACAGGGTACGAGGCGTTCTACTGCATGCGCTACGAGGTAACCCGCGAGCAGTTCACAGCCATGGTGAACACCCTGCCGGAGCGGCTGTTCGAGGAGACCTTTGCCGGCGACAGCACGCACGCGGGGTCCATCTTCACCGCAGCCGGGCGCTACGGTCTCGCGGGCGTCTGGCCGGCGTTCACCGCGGCCAAGCCCTACCAGGCATGCAATCTGCTCTCCTGGTGGGATGCCGCCCGGTTTGCCGCCTGGGCCGGCTTGCGCCCCATGACCGAACTGGAGTATGAGAAGGCCTGCCGCGGCCCGCGCAAACCGGCGGCCGGAGAATTCACCTGGGGAACGGCGCAGATCGCCCAGGAAGAGTATCTCATGGAGCGTGAGGGGCGCGACGACGAGCGCGTCACTAACGCCCGCCGCGACGGCGCCGGCAACGCCAACTACGAACTGACCATGCCGGCCTATTTCGGCTGGCCGGCGCGCAGCGGCGTGAGCGCCATCCCCGGCAGCCCCGTGCGAGCCGGCCTCTTTGCGACCCCGGCCGGCGGCCGCGCCGCAGGGGGCGCTTCCTACTGGGGGATCCTGGAGCTGAGCGGCAACGTGCGCGAGCAGGTCATCACGATCGGCAACGCCCGCGGCCGCCTGTTCGAGGGGGCACACGGGGACGGCTCGCCGGAGATCCCGGCCGACTGGCCGCCGCTGGCCGGTGAGGAAACCGCCATCGGCACCGGTTTCCGCGGCGGCTTCTACGGCGACCTGACCGGCCCCCTGCGCGTCTCTGACCGCAGCCGCGCCGTGTTCAAGGATCGGGAGGCCTCCTTCAGCCCCGAGCAGCGCAACGAGGCCAACGGCTGGCGCGGTGTGCGCACCGCGCCCGCAGCGGACGCCGCCGCCGGGAGCGGCACGGCCGCCCGGGCGGCGCGTCTGGCGACCGTGGCGACCAACCGCCGCATGCCGCCCCCGGATCCCGCCTTTCGCGCGGATGGCGTGCTCAACGAGTGGACCAACCGCCCCACCCTGATCGCTCGCGAACTCTCCCGGATCTACCCAAAAGACCGGCGCCACCCCCCGGGAAAGGAACGGTTGTGGCAGGGTCCCGATGACTTCAGCGTCAAGGCCTGGTGGGCGGCGGACAGTGCCGCCCTTTGTATTGCGGCGGAGGTGACCGACGACTGCCATTTCAACACGCAGACCAACGGCGCGATCTGGAACGGCGATGCCCTGCAGCTGGGTGTCGCCCTCGCAACGAATCGCCACGTCAACCTGGGGCTGGCCCTCACCGCCACCGGGGTGGTCTTCCGGGTGTTCGAAGGACCGACCGAGCCCCTCGCGCAGCGCGCCGCCTATGCCGTGGTCCACGACGCCGCCGCACGAACGACCCGCTACGAATTGCGCCTGCCGCTGGCCGCGCTCGGCCTGAAGCCCGGCGACGGGTTCGGGTTTAATCTGGTCTTTCTCGACGATGACGACGGTGGCGGCTCCCGCTACTGGTTCCAGTTGGCACCGGGGCTGAGCGGCCGGAATGCCAGAACCCCCCCTCCCTGGTTCCTCTATCCCCGGTTTGAGCTGGATGCTTCCCCGACTCCTTGATGTGCGCCGCGGCAGAGGAAAGCTCGCGCGCTAGGTAACAGAGCCCCAAGGCCGGGATGGGGACGCACGGACATTCGGCTGAAAAGGAAGAGGATAAGCGATGACCCGAAAAGAGAACCTGTTGCGTGCGATTCGGCACCAGGCCCCGGCATGGGTGCCTAATGGAATGGAGTCGGTTGTCACGATTCGCTCACCAGTTATTGAACGTCCCTGCCAGCAGGGGAAGGATGCGTTCGGGGTCAACTGGTCATACGAGGAGGGGGCGGAGGGTGGAACCTATCCCACACACCATGGACATACCGTCACGGATCTCTCCTGCTGGCGCGAACAGCTCATCATCCCTGATCTGGACGCGGTCGACTGGTCTGCGGTAAGGGCACGGGCAAAGGAAGTGGATCGCGAGACATGTTTGGTTTCAGGCTTTGTCGAGATGGGACTCTTTGAGCGCTCCTATTTACTCCTGGGCATGGAAGCCGCCCTTATGGCTTATGTGGCGGAGACGAGCGCGATCGCTGAACTGTTAGATGCCATTGCCGACTACAAGATCAGGTTGATCGAGCGTTTCGATGACGCTATTGACATGGACATGATATGGTACGGCGATGACTGGGGAACGCAGGGCGCGCTTTTCCTGCCGCCCGAGGTATGGCGTCTGACAGTCAAGCCAGGAACGCAGCGCATCTACGACTGCCTCAAGACGCGGAACATCATCATCAACCAGCACTCATGCGGAAAGATTGAGCCAATATTCGGCGACATGATCGAGATGGGTGCAGATATCTGGAACCCTTGCCAGCCCTGCAACGATCTTGCGTCCTTGAAGAAGCGATCGCTCGGCCGGATCGCGTTTTGCGGCGGCATTGACAGCCAGTTCGTTCTCGATAGGCCCGGTGTCACGACAACAGAAGTGAGGGCCGAGGTGCGCAGGCGCATCGACGAGCTTGCCGCCGGTGGCGGCTATATTGCCGCTCCCAGCCATGGCGTCCCGTATGAGCAGCAGCTTATTGATGCTATGAATGATGAAATCACGATTTCCGGTCGAGCATTCTATCAGAAGGCCGCGAGCACGCTGGAGAAGAAGCCGCGTGTAAATTATGGCCGCCTCGATGGTGGGCTATGCATGCGCAGATGCAGCAGTCTGCTATTCTGATTCGGGTGGGGTGAAGGAGGCGTTGGCGGCATGGTCAACCAAGGCCGGAAAACCCGTCACGGCCGCCGACACGGATCTCCTGCGACTGGCCCAACGGTCTTGCTTGAGAGCGTCCGGTATTGGCCCGGCGCGATACCGTAGACACTTTTGAAGCAGCGCGAGAACTGGTATTCGTCCTGGAAGCCGCAGGCGCAGGCCACCTCCTTGACCAGGCTGCGTCCGTTGCGCAGCAGCTCTGCCGCCCGGCCCATTCTCAAACGCAGGATGTAGTTGTAGGGGCTGGTCCGCTCAAACTTCTTGAAGAGGCGGCACATGTATGCCGTCTCCAGTCCGCAGGCGGAAGCCAGCGCCTGAAGGCTTTCTATCTCCATGAAGCGGGCCTGGATCGTCTCCTTGCATCTCATGAAAGAGCTGGCCGCCTTGCCCGACAGCGAGCCGTGTGGCATCGCCGTCTGGGCGATGGCCAGGCAGAGGCATTCAAGCAGCTTCGCGCAAAGCACCTGGGAATTTCTCCCCATCCCAAGTCCCTGGCGGATAAGCTCCTCGAAGAGTCTGTAGGCCTGCGCCGGCTCGTTTAGCTCCATGGGTGTCCCGTGCTCAAGGGGGATGCTGGCGAGAAGCCCCGCCGCGCGGCGTCCGCTGAAATCCGCGAAATACTTGGTCATCGGCTTGGACTTGGAGTTCGCTATCCTGTGCGGGACGCCGGGCCCGTAGGAAAAGACCGTGCCCGGCCTGAGCTTGAAGCGTCTCCCGGCAAGCTCCAGCTCGCCTTCGCCGGAGAGCACGAACTCAATGCACTGGTAGGGAAAGCCGTCCCTTGCCACCAAGTAGTGCGGCCTGCATCGCTCGCGGCCGCTTGCGACGACGGTTAGATCCGCAGTCGGCGAGGGGGGCATCTCCAGGTAGAAGCGCATCTCATCTACCGTCTGGCCCCAGAACAAGCTGTTCGCAGCATCTCCCATCGGCTATCTCCTTTTCCGTCTGCCTGCCTATCGTGACATAAGGGCGTTAAAAGTCAATATTTGCTATCAAAAGGACAATCGAGGCCATTTTCAACGCCGCCGCATTACGTATGCTGTTAGACATCAAGCAAGCCAATCCATATAACACGGAGATATGAGCATGTCCAAGATTGACCGCAAAGCGAAGATGACCGGTGCCATACTTCCCGGCAATAGCACCGTTGAGTTCAGACAGTACGAGATTCCTGTTCCGGGATATGGAGAGGTACTCCTCAAGACCAAGTCCTCCACCATTTGCGGTAGCGACATCAGGGCGATTTACCATCAGCATCTCGGGAAAGGCCCTGAAGGGTATCAGCCCGGCATGATCGCCGGACATGAGCCCTGCGGCCAGATCGTCGAAGCTGGTCCGGGCTGCCGCCGCTTCAAGGAGGGCGACAGGGTTGTCGTTTACCACATCTCCGGCTGCGGTGTTTGCAACGACTGCCGACGCGGCTACATGATCAGCTGCACCAGCTCCCTGCACCGAAAGGCCTACGGCTGGCAGCGCAACGGCGGCATGGCCCCCTATCTTCTCGCCGAGGAGAAGGACCTCGTGGCCCTCCCGAACGAGCTCTCCTATACCGACGGCGCGCAGGTCGCCTGCGGCTTCGGAACCGTCTACGAAGGACTTGAGAAGATAGGCGTTTCCGGAAACGATGCCGTGCTGGTTGCTGGCCTCGGCCCCGTGGGCCTCGCCTCCCTCATGCTCGCCAAGGCCATGGGCGCAAGCAAGCTCATCGGAACCGACGTGGTCAAGGAGCGCATGGATCTGGCCGTCAAGCTCGGCCTCGCTGACGAAGTCGTCCCCTCTGACGGCGACGTTTTGGCGAAGGTCATGGCTCTTACTGGAGGCCATGGCGTCGAGAGGGCCGTCGACTGCTCAGGCAACGACAAGGCCCGCCAGCTTTGCATCAGGGCCACCCGCAAGTGGGGCAAGATCGTCTTCATCGGCGAGGGCGGCACGGTCAGCTTCCATCCTAGCCCCGACATCATACACGACCAGAAGACCATTTACGGCTCCTGGGTCACCAATATCTGGCGCATGGAGGAACTTGTAGAACGCATCGTCCGCTGGAAGATCCGCCCCGAGGATCTGGTTACCCACCGTTTCCCCCTCGAAAAGGCCCCGACGGCCTACGCGCTGATGGCCGAAGGCAAGTGCGGCAAGGTCGCCGTGGTCTTCGACGAAGAGATCAAGTGAAAGGCTGGCCTAGCATGGAAATGAAAGTGAAATCACCTTTCCCCGTGGTCTGCGACGCGATAGATCCCTCGAAGATCTCCTTCAAGCCCCTGCCAGACGGCTCGAAGATTCCGGCTATCGGTCTTGGCACCTTCGCCTCCGACCGTTACGACGGCAAGACCGTCGCGGAGGCCGTCAAGGGGGCTATCGCTGTAGGCTACCGGCACATTGACTGCGCCTCCATCTATGGAAACGAGAAGGCGATTGGCGCCGCCCTCGGCGTGGTTCTCGCCAGCGGAGCCGTCAAGCGCGAGGATCTTTGGATCACCTCCAAGCTCTGGAATGACATGCACGGGGACGGCGACGTCCTCGTCTCGTGTGCCCAGACCCTGCGTGACCTCGGCCTTGGCTATCTCGACCTCTATCTCGTGCATTGGCCCTTCCCGAACCACCATCCGAAAGGTTGCACCGTCGAGTCCCGCAGCCCCGCTGCCAGGCCCTACGTTCATGAAAAGTACATGCGGGTCTGGCGCCAGATGGAGCGCCTCGTCGAGATGGGCCTCGTCAAGCATATCGGCACCTCCAACGTCACCATCCCCAAGCTCAAGCTCATTCTCCGCGACGCCAAGGTCAGGCCCGCCTGCAATGAGATGGAGCTGCATCCGCACTTCCAGCAGCAGGCGCTTTTCGACTTTGTCAAGGAAAGCGGAATCGTCCCCATCGGCTACTGCCCCGTCGGTTCTCCGAAGAGGCCCCAGAGAGACCGCACTCCGGACGACACCTGCGACACCGAGGACCCCGTCATCGTCGCCGCCGCGACGCGCCTTGGCGTCCATCCCGCCGTCGTCTGCCTGAAGTGGGCCATCCAGCGTGGTCAGATTCCGATTCCGTTCTCGGTCACCCGCGCCAACTATCTGGCGAACCTCAAGGCCGCCATCAGCGAACCCCTCACGGACGCGGAGATGGCCGCCATCTCCAAGATCGACAAGGGCTGCCGCCTCGTAAAGGGGCAGGTCTTCCTCTGGAAGGGGGCCAAAGGCTGGGAGGACCTCTGGGATCTTGACGGCGAAATCCCGGCGTGGGAAGGCTCGAGGTAGGCACGAAGCCCCGAAACAAATTGTGTGGCGGCTGCGCTGCGATCGGCGAGAGGACCTATTTCTGGACAGAATCTGGGCATAAGCAACCATCGCCGAAACTGTTTGCTGGAACATGTGCTGACGCTTCTGAATTGGCCAACCCGGAATCAATGGGGAACACCCGAGATTCAGTATGTTGGTGGTTTCTCGCTATCCCAGATCTCCCACTCAGCCTCGTTGCCGATTTCTTGTACATACCCAGTGATATTGACGACTGGTGCAATCCAATGTGATAGAAAGAGAGCATCGAACCAACGGCTGCTGCCTCGCCGTCCGTGGACAGGAAGAAAGTTGATGGACAATAGCGGCGAGGCAGAGCCGATGCGTTCGGCAACGGATAGGCCGCGGAAGATGCGCACACACCCTTCGCGCACTTCGATGCGCCCCACCCCATGCGCCGTCGCCTGAATCCGCAACTCCGCCAGCCGCAACAAGCGCGCCACCGGTGGCGGCCGCGCCCCTTTAGCGATCTGCAAACTCTCGCCTCTTCGCCCCCGGCGGCCTTGTGCCGCTCGTGCCCCATAAAACTTGACAGAGGCATGTACTGGGCGGAAACTCGAAAGCCGAATCACGAAATTCGAAACAAATCTGAAATCCCAAGGACCGAAACTTCGAAACCCGGAGGCGCCAGCCGGCGCCTGATCTCAGACGCGGGACGCTGTTAGGTGGGGCACGCGCAGCCCACACCTTCCCTACCAACACCTACCACCTACCACACCCCCCCCGTTCGGGGTCCAGACCTTTGGATTGCATTCGGGCGTTCCGCTCCTTACTATGGCATACGTTTGTTCCCGAACCCGGAAAGCCGCTGGAAAAGCGGCAGTGGCAGGTGTGCGCATGCAAGAAAAATACCCGTTTTACGAGATCGAACCCAAGTGGCAGGCCTGGTGGGATGCCCAGCAGGCCTTTGCCTGCGA
>CAIOST010000171.1 GCA_903861045.1 uncultured bacterium
CGTTTCGTTCACTTCAATGCGGCCACAAAGCCGATCCCGCCTTGGTCGAACCATGGCTCGTCTGAGTTTATGCAGCCAAGCCCAAGCGGTTTGATAGCTTCCCAAACCCAAAACACGTTTCAACCCCAGGGCACTCGCCCCGTCTTTCTGACTGGTCACAAACCACATCGTGGCGAACCACGTGCGCAAGGGAAACCGTGTCCCCTCGAAGATCGTTCCCGCAGTCGCCGAAATTTCCCCGCCGCACAGTCGGCAATGCAGGTAACCGCGTGCGGTCGTCCACGGCTCGGTCTTTTTACCGCATCGCGGACACACAAATCCGTTCGGCCACTGGCATCGCAACAGATACCGGCGGCATGCCTCATCGTCGGTAAACCATTTGAGAAACTGCTGATACGTCCTCGGGTAGTCCTCTCCCGCAATCGGCTGTGGGCGCGTCTTCATAGACATGAACACTACCCGTGGTGGTCACTTGCGTTAAGTGGATACCCCGCTAGTTTTTTAATGAACTGCGCCGGGTTGCCGTCCCAGATTTCGCCGGGCGGGATACTCTTGACGACTTGAGGGCGCTTGATCGGATCTTGACGGTTTCGTTTATGTCTGGCATAAATATGGCAATGAGTTTTGTTGTTTTAATTCAGCGCTATGCGCGGGTGATCCCCTTTGCCTGCGTGTTCCTGCTGTTCTGCGCGCTGGTGTGGTCGCAACAGACATTAGGCTCGTACGCCGTAGTGGGACGGTTGCTCTGTTTTCATCCCATTCCATATTTGGGTGATCTCCACATTTTGCTGGAGGGGTTGGATGCCATTAGGGCGGGTTTGGATCCTTATCAAGGGGTGTTCAACTACCCCCGCGCATGGGAATTGCTTCTGATCTTCCCGTTTGTTAAAGATGCGAACCTTGTTTTGCTGGGTATTAGCATCATTGTTGTGTTTTATTTTGTGCTTTATATTCTTATCGGCCGTATTACCGTTCGTGATGCTGTGGTGTATTCAGCAATGTTGTGTTCCCCTGCGGTCATGCTTGCTGTTGATCGATGTAATTGTGACCTTATTATTATGATTTTTCTAGCAACCGGCTTGATTTTTTTTCGGGCGAGGGGAGTGTTGGCTGCGGCGATCCTTGCAGGTGCTATTCTTAAGTTGTTTCCCATCGGTGCGTTGGCCTGCCTGGTAAATGCCGCCGCAGATAAAATAAAGAGGGGTTGCATTTGGTTGTTGGCCGTGGGATTTGGTTTTTCGTTGTATTTTTTAGTGTCATTTCCGGTCATGGTTTCGGTCAGTAGGAAAACGCCTCGGCCGTATGACGAGGCGAGCTATGGGCTCTGGCAGGTGCCATCGCTTCTCATTTCGCGCTTTGAATGGCTGGGGCATTACAAGGCTATGGTTTTTGGTTTGTTCGTCTCGTGCATAGTCTCGCTTGTGATTTATGTGACGAGAATGGGCCGCGAACCTGCGCCACTTGTGATGGAGGACAGGAAGGGAATGGCTTTTCTTGCTGGATCAGGCATTTTTTTGACGACGTGTCTGATTGGTTACAACTGGGAATATCGTTTGATTTTTTTGATCTTGACCGTGCCCCAGTTGCTGGCTTGGATTGACGAAGGGAGGGCGATGGTTGTGTGGGTGCTGGGGCTTACTTTGCTCGTCATGTTCCAGTCGTTTTTTGAGGCGATTGTGTCGGTCAGTACGCACGGCCTTTACTATCATGAGATTAAGTTCTGGTATTATGTGTTTGGTAGCAAGCTTCTGGTTGTCTTGCTTTTTGTCGGGCATACACGTTTGTTTTTGGGTTTTGCTCGGTCTGTGCTGGTAAAGCTTTGTAGATGACTTTGAATAGACCGGCGCGCCGTCGATTTATTTGTTCTAAAATTTTAATTGGTCGGGTCTGGGCCAATCAGGTAATATTAAGTTTTGTCACAATTGGGCATTAGTACAACCTTGTCAGGTGTTTGATGAGAGTCTTGATTACAGGCGGTTGTGGGTTTGTCGGGTCTTCGCTGGCATTGGCGTGCCGGGCGGCAGGCCATGAGGTGATTTGTTTGGACAGCCTGATGCGGCGGGGGAGCGAACTGCTCCTGGAACGCATCCAGGCGGTGGGTGCCACCTTTGTCCATGGCGATATCCGGCAGTCGGATGATTTGGCGCGCGTGGGCCCTGTGGATGTCCTGCTGGAATGCAGCGCAGAGCCGTCTGTGCTGGCTGGGACGCGCGGCGATGGGGCACGCTACATGGTGGATACGAACCTAGGCGGCTGTGTGCACTGCCTGGAGTTCGCCCGGCGCACCGGTTGCGGGCTTATCTTCCTCTCCAGTTCGCGCGTCTATCCGTATGACTATTTGCTCCGGGGTGCGTATGCGGAGACGGCCGAGCGCCTGGAATATGCGGGTGGGTTGCAGGGCGTTTCACCGGCGGGGGTTTCCACGGCGTGTCCGCTGGATGGCCGGCGCTCACTGTATGGCGCCACCAAGCTGGCCGGTGAACTGCTCCTGCAGGAGTATGCGGATGCGTTTGGCGTGCCGGCGATTATCAACCGCTGCGGCGTCATTGCTGGCCCCTGGCAACTGGGGCGCAGTGATCAGGGCTTCGCGGCTTTTTGGATGGCCCGGCACTATTTTAACCTGCCCTTGCGCTACATCGGCTTCGGCGGTAGCGGCAAGCAGGTGCGCGATATTTTGCATATTGATGACCTGTGTGCACTCATCGGCAAACAGTTGGCGGTACTGGACCGTTTCCGCGGTGAAGTGTTCAATGCCGGTGGTGGCCGCCCCGGGAGTGTCTCCTTATGCGAAGCGACGGCCATCTGTCGGTCGTTAACCGGGCGCGTGCTGGCGATCACCAGTGAGCCTGCCAACCGCCCCCGCCGACATTCCGTGGTTTATCACCGATTCGGGGCAGGTCGTGGAGACCTTTGATTGGCGGCCGATGCGCCCGGCCGAGCAGGTGTTTGCGGACATCTACCGGTGGATCCGGGAGAACGAGCCGCTAGCACGACGTATTTTCACGGCCGCGTCGTAAGTATAAGAGGAGCCGCTGCTGAATCATGACAAACGAACCCCGTCCATTCATCTCCATCCTGATACCCGCGCACAACGAGGAGGGGGCGATCGCCGGTACAGTGGAGGCCATCGTCGCCCGGTTCGCGGTGGAGACGTTTGCCGATTATGAAATCCTGGTGGTGGACGATGGCAGCACGGATGGTACGGCCCGCTGCTTGCAGGATCTGGCACGGCGCCTGCCGCAGGTGCGGCACGTCTATAATCCGCCGCCAAACGGGTTCGGGCTGGCCGTGCGCTGTGGCCTGGCGCACTACCGGGGCGCCGCGGTCTGCATTGTCATGGCGGACCTCTCGGATTCGCCGGATGACATCTGGCGGTATTGCGAGCGGCTGCGCGCCGGGAGCGAGTGCGTGTTCGGTTCACGCTTCCTGCGGGGTTCCCGGGTCATTGACTATCCGCTGCATAAGCTGATCCTTAACCGCTGCGCGAATGCCTTCATCCGGATGCTGTTTGGCTTGCGGTTCAATGATGTGACCAACGCGTTCAAGGGGTACCGGCGCGAGGTGATTGATGGCATTCAGCCGCTCTTATCCAAGCATTTCAACCTGACGGTGGAGATGCCCCTGAAGGCCATGGTGCGCGGCTTCCGGTTTGAGACCATGCCGATCTCCTGGCAGAACCGCAAGACCGGGGTCTCCAAGCTCAAGATTCGCGAGATGGGCAGCCGATATCTGTTTATCGTTCTGTATGTGTTGCTGGAGCGTCTGCTCAGCCGGGGGGACTACCACCGGACCCGGATGCGGCATCCGGAGTAGGCGGAGTCGGCGGAGTAGGCGGAGTCGGCTGGGACGGCCGGGACGGTCAGGGCGGGAAGGAAAGGACGGGTGTGGTATGAGCGTGGTCATCGTAACAGGGTCCGGCGGGTTGGTGGGCGCGGAGACCGTGCGGTTCTACCTGCAGGCTGGGTATACCGTGGTGGGTGTGGATAACGACATGCGCGCGCGGTTTTTCGGCGCGGAGGCCTCCACGCACTGGCAGGTGATGCGCATGCAGCAGGAGTCCGCCGCCTATATCCATTGCAACGAGGACATCCGCGATGCGGAGGCGATGAAACGCCTGTTTGCCCGATTCCGGGGCGACGTCGGGCTCGTGGTGCATGCCGCGGCGCAGCCCTCGCATGACTGGGCCGCGTCGGCCCCGCACATCGATTTCAGCGTCAATGCGGTGGGGACGCTGGTGATGTTGGAGACGTGCCGGCAGGTGGCGCCCGAGGCGACCTTCATCTTTACCTCGACCAACAAGGTCTATGGCGACACGCCCAACCGCCTGCCGCTGGTCGAGCGGGCCACCCGCTGGGAGCTTGAACCCGGCCACCCCTATGCGGCGGCGGGGATCGATGAGTCCATGTCCATTGACCAGACCAAGCACAGCGTGTTCGGCGCTTCCAAGGTGGCGGCGGATGTGATGGTGCAGGAGTACGGCCGTTACTTCGGTATGAAGACCGGCGTGTTCAGGGGCGGGTGCCTGACCGGCCCCGGCCACTCTGGCACCCGCCTGCACGGGTTCCTCTCCTATCTCATGAAGTGTGCCATGTCCGGACGGGAATACGTGGTTTACGGCTACAAGGGCAAACAGGTGCGCGACAACATCCACAGCCAGGATCTGGTGCGTGCGTTTGATGCCTTTCACCGGCAGCCGCGGCCGGGCGAAGTTTACAACATGGGCGGGGGCCGGTTCAGCAACTGCTCGGTCCTCGAGGCCATTACCTTGTGTGAGGAGATTGCGGGGCGGCCGATGGCCATCCGCGCGAGTGACGATAACCGCATCGGGGACCACATCTGGTGGATCAGCGACACCGGCAAGTTCCAGCGGCATTATCCGGAATGGCGGCTGACGTATGATGTGCCACGCATTTTGCGGGAGATCTATGAGGCTGGGCTGCAATAACCGGTCTAAATGGTCCCCAAACTGCGAGAGTTCAGCGCGAGGGTCGAAGGACTGCCTCATTTGAGGCGGATAAACCACGTCGAATGCACGAACTGACCCGAAAGAAGGCGCATCGATCGACAATCGGAGGCCC
>CAIOST010000172.1 GCA_903861045.1 uncultured bacterium
CGGCCCGGGGGCGGGCCGGGGCTACTGACTGCGGCTACCACCAAAACCGTGCTGCAGCCCGCCTGCGTATTGTGGCGGCGGTCAGGGCGGGCCACGCCGCCCGGCGCTTACGCGCGCTATTATCCCGCTCGAAAAATTCCGAAACGTTTCGGAATTTTTCAACCAACCGGGCGACCCGCATCTATTGGGCGCTTCCGGGTTTACGTGGGGAATTCTTGGTTGACGAATACGATGTCGTTTCCAAGATTTGTCAGGGCGCGAGTAAGAGGTGGAGTAAGTGTGCCGTTTACGACAGGGTTTAAGTGTAGGTGTACGTGTGGGGAATGCGCCCAGCTTACACTTTAGCGCATCCTTACTCGCCACCTTTACACGCGCACACTCCACCTGCTTACACGCTGGCTGCGTGCAAAAGCACCGGCCGGTAGCCCCCTTTTGCGGTGCGCAGGATTACCAGTTTGTCGCTTTGACGATTGCCGCCAGTATGCCCCGGCCCGCCCCGGGCCGCGGGCGGATTAGGGCAGTCGGCTGATATGAGCGTTATGTGCGCTGGGCTCGGGGGCGAGCCCGCGCTACTAATCGGAACCACGACGGCGGACGACCATGATCGTGACCGGCCCGGGGGCGGGCCGGGGCTACTGACTGCGGCTACCACCAAAACCGTGCTGCAGCCCGCCTGCGTATTGTGGCGGCGGTCAGGGCGGGCCACGCCGCCCGGCGCTTCCGCGCGCTATTATCCCGCTCGAAAAATTCCGAAACGTTTCGGATTTTTTTACCCACCCGGGCGACCCGCATCTATGGCCGATGCCTACCGTGGCCATCCAGCGCCGGTGTGCTCCGGCTACGCCCCGTTCAGAGCCACAACGGTTGTGGGCCGGCGCTCTGGGCATCCAGCGTGCCGGAGGCCAGCAAGGCATCGAGTTGGGCCAGCAAGACGGACCGGTCGCGCGGGAAACGCGCCTCCAGCGGCACCACGTTGGAACTGTGATTGGCACGGAAGATGGTGTTCGTCAGCTCCAGCCGCGCCACCATGGCACGCAGCTCCTCGATCACCCCGCGCTCCGTCACCTGCCGGAACGTCCCGGCCCGCACCTCCGCCTGCAACTCCGTCCCCGGCACCGGCACCACACGCAAGGCCGAGAGTAGCCGCGGCTGCATGCGGTTCAACGCCTCCGCCGTGGCCACCGCGTGCGCCTCGGTCCGCTCCTGCCCGCCCAGGCCGAGCAGCACCATGACGGACATCTTTAGCCCCGCCGCCTGCGCCCGCTGCCCGGCCGCCACCATGACCGCCACATCCTCCCCCTTGCGCACACGCCGTAAGATCTCCTCATCGCCGCTCTCCAACCCCAGATAGAGCGTCTGCAACTTGGCGGCGCGCAAGGCCCGCAATTCGTCATCACTTTTCGCGGCCACCGCACTGCCCGTAGCATAGAGATTCACACGGGCCAACTGCGGCAGGCGCCGGTTCAGCTCCGCCAGGATCGCCTGCAGCTCCGCAAACGGCCGCCGTAACACATCGCCATCCGCCAGAAATACCCGCCGCACGTCGCCGGCATAGCGCAGTTCGGCATCCAGCAAGCGGTGAATCTCCGGCAGGGACAAGCGGTGGAACCGCACCTGCCGATACATGCCGCAGAAGGTGCAGCGGTTATACGGGCACCCCTGATCAACCTGCAAGATCAAGCTATCCGCCTCGGCGGGTGGTCGAAATAAAGGGTTTTGCATGAACGCGGCCGTCCTTTCGTGTCCAGCCAGCAACATAGGCACGGGGGCGCAGCTTGTCAACCCCGTGCCGGCCGGGTGCGGCAGTTCTCATTATGGCACCGTCCCCCGCGACCTTGGGTCGCGGGGACGGGAGATTGGGGTGAAAGACAAGGTAGAAAGATGAAGAGGCAAGACAAAGTAGGGTGCGACAGCCATCCTTCGTCTTCCATCTTCATCTTTCTACTTTGTCTGTTCAGCACACCAGACTTCCATAATGAGAATTGCTGGGCCGGGTGCGATTCTTATGTGGATGGCGCGATCGCATTCTACCGGCTATCGTTTAAGCAGGTCGAGTAAGGGTGGACGAGTAAGGGTGGCGTGTAAGAGTGCGGGTAAGTGTTCCATAGGCCATCGCGGATGACGACACTTACACCCACACGTACACCCACTCTTACACGGCTACACCTACACCAGCCGCTTACACGTAGTCCCTACACTTAGTCTCTGCCTTTTCGGCAAGAACCTTCCTGTGGCCTGCCTGACGCCATGGCTAACTACGACTACCACCTGCCACCTTTTCTCTTCCCTGCGGCGGAAACACAATCCGTGGCGGGGTCCAGCGCCTACATAGCTCGTACCAACCGAGCACCGCAATCCGCCCTCGGCCCGGGGCGGGCCGGGGCTACTGGCTGGCGCCGCATTCTGAATTCTGAATCCTGAATCCTGACTTCCAGCTCTCACGCAGGTCGAACCTTCCACATCTAACCACGCGCTGGGCTCGGGGGCGAGCCACCGCTACTGGTCTGGATTTTCAAGGACAGCCACCCGCCGACATGCTACGTTACTACCACCCACGACCGCCGCCGACCAACCGGGAGACCCGTCGCATGTCCCAGAAGATCTACCTTTCGGCCCACGAGCTGCTGCTCGACAGCTTTCGTCTGGGAAAACTGGTGCTGGATTCCGGCTGGCGGCCGGATGTGCTGATCGCGCTCTGGCGCGGCGGGACACCCGTAGGCATGGCGGTGCACGAACTGCTGCTCTACCGCGGAATCACCACCCTGCACATGGCCGTGAAATGCCAGTCCTATCAAGGCATCGGCCGGCGCGGCGAGGTGGTCTTTGAGAACGCTGAGGCGCTCTTGGCCCAGATCCAGCCGCAGCACCGCGTGCTGGTCGTGGACGACATTTTCGATAGCGGCAGCACGGCCCGCGCCGCGCTGCACCTGCTAGCACCCCGCGCCGCCGAGGTGCGACTGGCCACACTCTACTGGAAGCCCAACGCCAACGTTACCGACCTGCGCCCGCACTACCACGTACGCGAGACCGATGCCTGGATCGTATTTCCGCATGAACTGGAAGGGCTCACCCCCGACGAGATCCGGCAGAAGGATGCGCAACTGCACCACCTGCTGTTTGGGAATGAAGGATCGCGAGTATAGCGTCGCCATAGGCTTCCAGCTTGGCCGGGCCAACCCCCTTGATCGTGCGCAGCTCCGCCAGCGTAGCAGGGCCCCGCAGGGCGATCGCCTTGAGCGTCTTGTTGTTGAAGATGGTGAAGGCCGGCACCCCCTGGGTGGCCGCTTCGCGCATGCGCCACGCCCCCAACGCGTCAAAGAGCGCCTTCTCCGGCACGCTCAGCGCCCGTTGGACCTCATCTTCTGCCGGCGCACGCTCTGTGCCGGTAACCGGGGTCGGCGCAGGCGTACGCGCCGGCCGCACGGCCGCCGGCGCCTCACGTGGCGGCCAGCGCAACGCGACCGTGGCACGCCGCCACGCCAGCTCCCGCCCGCAGGGCGTCAAACTCACCAGGGACATGGGCGCGGCACCCACGGCGATGGCACCGGCCTTGATGAGCTCATCGAAAACGCCATGCAGATACGCCGTCGGCTCGGCCGCCAGCACGCCATGCGTCGGCAAGGCGTGCGCACCTACCGCGATCACGGCCGGCGTATCCCGCCCGGCCAAGGTGGCCAGCACGGTCCCCTGATCGACCTTGCCGGAGAGCCGCCCCACCCCGCTCAGCAACTTCTGCAGCAGCAGCCACTCCGTCTCCGTGGGCGCGCGGGCGGGCATGGCGGTTTGAAAGCCACAATAATCGCAATGGCCACAAGGTGCGTTGGTGGTCTGACGTTCGCCAAAGTAGTCGAGAATAAAACGATGCCGGCAGCCCCGGGCGTCCACATACCGCAGCATCTTCTCGAGCTTGCCCAGGTCGCGCAGGCGTTTTTCTTCGAGTCCCGGCAGCAGGGCGCGCAGGCGCGCCGGATCGCCCGCCTGGACCAGGCTGGTCGTATAGCAGCGGGAACCGGCCTTGATCGTGCGGGTAATCAAGCCGCAGCGCTCCAACAGACCCATACAGGTATGCACCGAGACCTTGTTATCGGTCGCCTGAATCTGGGAGCCCCACTCATCGAGTGAACAGGTCTGCTCACCGGCGCGCAACTGGCGCCGCACGTCCTCCCACACGGCTAGGATCGTGGCGGGCGCGGGGTTGGCGCCATCGAGAAAGAACTCCTGGGTGCGGACATCGGCGTAGTTGTAGAGCAACTCGCAGTGCGCCAGTTGCCCGTCGCGCCCGGCGCGACCGACTTCCTGGTAGTAGGCCTCGATGCTGCCGGGCACATCCCAATGGATCACACAGCGCAGATCCGAGCGGTCCACGCCCATGCCGAAGGCGTTGGTGGCCACCACCACCGGCACCTCGCCGCTCATGAAGCGCTCCTGGGCCCGCGAACGCTGCGCGTCCGGCAACCCGGCGTGATAAACGATATGCGGCACCGGCCCGCCGGCCAGCAACTTACCGACGCGCTCCACCTGCTTGCGCGTGCTGCAATAGATGACCCCCGTGGGAAAGGCCGCGAGCACTTTTTCCACACGGCGCAGCTTGGCATCATGCGTCGGCGTACGGCTGACCGTGAGCCGCAGGTTGTCGCGCCGGAAGCCGCGCACAAAGATTTGCGGCGGTGGCCGACCGGCCAGTCCCAGGCCGAGTTGCTTGACGATATCCTGGCAGACTTCCGGCGTCGCGGTGGCGGTCAGCGCCATAATGCGGGCGTTGGGCAGTTCTTTCACCACCTCGCCGAGTCGCAGGTAGTCGGGCCGGAAGTCGTGCCCCCACTGACTGATGCAGTGAGCCTCGTCAATGGCGACCAGGGAAACGGGCAGGGTGGCCAGAATTTCGCGAAACCGCGTGTTGCGAAAGCGCTCCGGCGCGATATAGATCAGGCGTGTTCTACCCTGACGAAGGTCGGCCATGCGGCTGGCGGCCTCTTCGGCGGTCATGGAGGAGTTGAGCGTGGCGGCCGGCAGCCCGCGCGCCACCAACCCTTCCACCTGGTCCTTCATCAGGGAGATCAGCGGCGAGACGACCAGCGTGAGGCCGTCCAGTATCAACGCCGGCAACTGATAGCAGAGCGATTTCCCGGCGCCGGTCGGCATGACCACGACGGTATCGCCCCCGCCCAGGACGGCCTCCATCGGTTCGCGCTGGCCGGGGTGGAACGCGGGGAAGCCAAAATGCCGCACAAGCATGGCATCCAAGGTGGCAGCAATGGCATTCGGCGCAATCATCATCCGTCCATTCCGGCTATGCTGATGGGCACGCCGCACGCACGCTGGCGTGCTTGCGGCTTGGCGCCCGCTCAACTTCCCACGCTACGACGCCAGGATTATTTGACGCGAAGGCGTCGTTGGGTGGCGCCAGGCTTGATGCCACCCGAGGCGCTACGCTGTCACCGGTTTAGCGCGCACGACTTCCTCGCTATCATACACCCCCGCCGTCTGATAGCCCGGCGGCACCACGAGGAATTCCGACTCATCCCAATGGCCATCGAGCAGGGCCGCGATGAGCCGCAGATCACCGGCCAACTCCACGCACTGTTTACCGGTGGCTTCCGCCTGTACCCGGAAACGTGCCAGATGTCTGGCATCCTCGATCCCCGGCATGCGGATGAAGACCGCCTGGTCGTCGCCCGGCCGGTTCGGGTGCAAGGCTTCCCAGACATAGCGGGCATTCTCTTCGCCGTGTTGTTTCACCAGTTCCGCGTAGGAATCGCCCTCGGCCACCCCGCCGCCCTCTTCCGGCTTGCGCAGGAAATAGTCGCCGCGGTCGAGATAGCCGCTGGAACTGAACCCCTGGCTGGGGTTGTCGGCAAAATGCTGCTGGAAGGTCGACCGGCTCCCCAGCAGGATGGTGGCGCAATCGTGGGCGCGCGGCAGCACCAGCGGCGTCTGCCGCGCCATCAGCCCCACCCCCGCATTGCCGCACAAGCCGAACAGCAGCAGCACGGCATCATACCGGCGCGGGGCCTGCTCCGCCGCGTCAATTCGCGCCTGTAGCAGCGCCCGCAACTGGTCCGGTCGCGCATGCTCACCCAGTTCCATGAAATCAACATCCACCACATGCGGGGCGCGTGCGATACAGACACAGGCCTCACGCTGGAACACATTACAGGCAATCAGTCGAAAGTTCATACTGCTTTTGGATCCCTATCATTCCGCGGTCGCGTGCATCCGCCGTACCGGGACGCCCGCTGCCGCCAGTTCCTGCTTGATCCGGGCAATGGTGTATTCACCGGAGTGCAGCATGCCGGCGACGATGGCCGCATCGGCGTGTCCGTCCTCAAAGGCCTCGCGCAGATGGCGCGGGCAACCCGCGCCCCCCGAGGCCACGACCGGCACGCGTACCGCATCGGCAATCAGCCGCGTGATATCCAACTGAAAGCCGCGCCGGGTGCCGTCGGCATCCACCGAGTTGACCACAATCTCGCCGACCCCGCGCGACTCGGCCTCCTGGGCCCACGCCACCGCATCGCGCCCCGTACGCTCGCGAAACCCGCGGGTCGTCACTTCGTACCCGCTGGGAAAGCGCTCCCGGTCGGGATTGGCCACCGGATCCATCCCCAGCACGATGCACTGGGCGCCAAAGGCCCGGGCCCCGTCGCTGATTATGCCCGGGGTCAGCACGGCCAGTGAATTGACCGAAACCTTCTCGGCGCCGGCCAGCAGGGCGCGTGACATGTCCTCCAGGTTGGCGAGGCCGCCGCCCACGGCGAACGGGATGCGCACCACCCGCGCCACCTCGCGCACCATCTGGATGTCAATCGGCCGGCGTTCGGCCGAAGCCGTGATATCGTAAACCACCAACTCGTCGCACCCCGCGTGGTAATAGCGCTCGGCCATCTCGACCGGATCGCCGAGATCCACATTATTCTGGAACTTGACGCCCTTGGTGACACGGCGATTGATGACATCCAGACAGGGTATGATGCGGCGAGTTAGCATGACCAGTGTCCCGTGCTCATATTTCAGGGTTCAGGGTGCCATCCCAGGCGGCAAAGTTGGCCAGCAACTGCAACCCCACGGGGCCGGACTTCTCGGCATGAAACTGGACGGCCGCGACATTCTTGCGGCCGACCATGGCGGCAAACGTCACCCCGGCAAAGTCCGTCACGCCCAGCACATCCGTCGCACAGGCCGGTTGCGGATAGTAGCTGTGCACAAAATAAAAATCGCTCGCGTCGGCGATGCCCGCCAGCAGCGGGTGGGTCTGGCGCAGGCGCACCTGGTTCCACCCCATGTGCGGCACCTTGTCGCGGGGGTCGGACGGGCGGAACCGGGTGACCCGCCCCGGCAAGACGCCCAGGCAGTCGGTGCCGCCATCCTCTTCCGAAAAATCAAACAGGATCTGCGTGCCCACACAAATTCCCAGAAAGGGCGTGCCGCGTGCGATCACCTCGCGCAGCACGCTCACCAACCCCAACTCCTGCAAATGGCGCATGGCCGAGCCGGCCGCCCCCACGCCCGGGAAGATGATCCGCGTGGCCCTGCGCATTACCGCCGGGTCCGCGGTGATCACGCTGGCCTGCCCCAGCGCATCGCAGGCCAGCTTGACGCTGGTCAGATTCCCGGCCTTATAGTCAATGATGGCTAACATACAAAGTACCCGTGCTCTCTGGCAGGAGGGCGAACAGCAAAACAGTTTCTCTCCCTTGCCGGATAGAGTCAATTGATTTTTTTCCAAGTCCGTCGTTGACGCTGCCAAGATTTTTCCTAATAATAGATGACTTCTCCGATTTCACAGGTTTTCGGCAGGGCGCACATATCGCCGGTGCGGTATCCCCGGCCCTGCCACAACCGCCCAGGTAATTCAACCGTACATGGAGTATGCCGTGAGCATGATCAAACGCGCGTTTCTATTCCTATTGTCCTTTGGCCTGACCGCCAGTTTTGCCCGTGCGGGCGAGGCGGACCTCAAACTGCCGAACCTATCCTCCGTAAACTTTGCGGGCATGGGAGGGCTCAATGGGCAGCAGGTACTGCTGATCGGCATCGCCATCTGCATCTTTGGCCTGCTATTCGGGGCGGTCCAGTACATTCAGGTCCGCAACATGAAGGTCCACCGCTGCATGAAGGACATCTCGGACCTGATCTACGAGACCTGTAAAACCTACCTAATCACGCAAGGTAAGTTCATCATGGTCCTGTGGGCTCTGGTGGCCGTGATCATGGGCGTCTATTTCGGCTACTTGCGCGGGTTCTCCCTAGGTAAGGTCTCCCTGATCCTGCTCTGCAGCCTGATCGGCATCGCCGGCAGCTATGCCGTGGCCTGGTTCGGCATGCGCATTAACACTTTTGCCAACTCCCGCTCGGCCTTCGCCAGCCTGGGTGGCAAGCCCTACCCCACCTACGCCATCCCGACCAAGGCTGGCATGAGCATCGGTATGCTGCTGATCAGCATTGAACTGCTGGTGATGCTCTGCATCCTGCTCTTCGTGGACGTGGAAAGCGCCGGCGCCTGCTTCATCGGCTTCGCCATTGGCGAGTCTCTGGGTGCCTCGGTCCTGCGTATCGCCGGCGGCATCTTCACCAAGATCGCCGACGTCGGCTCGGATCTCATGAAGATCGTCTTCAACATCAAGGAAGACGACGCGCGCAACCCCGGCGTGATTGCGGACTGCACCGGCGACAACGCCGGCGACTCGGTCGGCCCGACGGCGGACGGCTTCGAAACCTACGGCGTCACGGGCGTGGCCTTGATCTCCTTCATTCTGCTGGCGATCCTGCCGGACGCGACCATCGACAAGCTCCTGCCCGGCGCCACCCAGGCGATCGTCCAGGTGCAGCTCCTGGTCTGGCTCTTCGTCATGCGCCTCGTGATGCTGATCGCCAGCGCGGCCTCCTACTGGATCAATGAGGTCATCGCCAAGGCCCGCTTTGGCGAGGCCAAGGAGATGGATTTCGAAGTGCCGCTAACCTCGCTGGTCTGGATCACCTCCGTGGTCTCGATTGCGTTCACCTTCCTGGCCTCCTGGCTGCTGATCCCGAACCTGGCAGGCGATGTAACCCTGTGGTGGAAGCTCTCCGGCATCATCACCTGCGGCACGATTGCCGGCGCCGTGATTCCGGAGATGGTCAAGCTCTTCACCTCCACCAACTCGGCCTTTGTGAAGAACATCCTCAACTCCTCCAAGAGCGGTGGCGCCTCGCTGAACATTCTGGCCGGCTTCGTGACCGGCAACTTCAGCGCCTACGTCATGGGCATGGTGATCATGGGGTTGATGGGCATCGCCTACTACATCAGCGGCATGGGCCTGGGCGCCATCATGCTGGCGCCAGCGATCTTCGCCTTCGGTCTGGTGGCCTTCGGCTTCCTCAGCATGGGCCCGGTGACCATTGCCGTAGACTCCTATGGACCGGTCGCGGACAATGCCCAGTCGGTCTATGAGCTCTCGCTGATCGAAAGCCAGCCCAACATTGTGCAAGACATCAAGCAAACCTTCGGCTTCACCCCCGACTTCGAGAATGGCAAGCACTTCCTCGAAGCCAACGACGGCGCCGGCAACACCTTCAAAGCCACCGCCAAGCCGGTGCTGATCGGCACTGCCGTGGTGGGCGCGACCACCATGATCTTCTCGATCATCATGATCCTGACCAAGAGCCTGACCACCAACATGGACATGCTCTCGATCCTGCACCCGCCCTTCCTGCTTGGCATGATCGCCGGTGGCGCCATCATCTACTGGTTCACCGGTGCCTCCACCCATGCCGTGGCCTGCGGCGCGCACCACGCCGTGGAATACATCAAGGACAACATCAAGCTCGACGGCACTTCGGACCGCGCCTCCACCAAGGACAGCAAGCGCGTAGTGGAGATCTGCACGATCTTCGCTCAGAAGGGTATGATCAACCTCTTCCTCGCGGTCTTCTTCAGCACCTTGGCAGCCGCCTGCGTGGACTCCTTCTTCTTCATCGGCTACCTGATCGCGACGGCGCTCTTCGGCCTGTTCCAAGCCATTTTCATGGCCAATGCCGGCGGCGCCTGGGACAACACCAAGAAGGTGGTCGAAGTGGACCTGAAGCAAAAAGGCACCCCGCTGCACGCCGCCTCGGTCGTGGGCGACACAGTGGGCGACCCCTTCAAGGACACCTCCTCGGTGGCCCTGAACCCGATCATCAAATTCACCACGCTCTTCGGGCTGCTGGCCCTCGAGATGGCGATCGAACTGACGACAGGGCAGCGCAGTTGGCTGTCGCTGGTGTTCTTCGCCGTGGCGCTGGTCTTCATCTGGCGCTCCTTCTACTCGATCCGCATCCGCGATGAGGAAGTGTCCATCGCCGGGGCGTAATCCCCGTACCAAACGGCTGGCTTCGGCCACCTCCCAACGGGCTGCACCACCACGGTGCAGCCCGTTTTGTTTAAAAGACCAGGTCCACGGGCGCATCCTAGTTTCATTAAGAATTGCGTTCAGTAGGCCGCAACTCCGGTTCCGGCCATGGAATGGGCCGCAACCGGAGTTGCGGTCTACAAAACTACAACGCAAAGCAAGGGGAACAAGGATGCGCCCCAGGTCCACCAGAAGATTGAGTTGGCTTGACCCTGTCGCACACGACTGGTACTATGTGGCTGCTTTTCACCTATGTCGGGGCGTAGCGCAGACTGGTAGCGCGTTTGCTTGGGGTGCAAAAGGTCTCGGGTTCAAATCCCGACGCCCCGACCATTTTTCCATGCATACATTGTTTTGCCGAGGCTGCGGGGTGTTTTATTTCTGCCAGACAGCAAGCAATGGGGGCTGGTTTATGCCCCTTTGTTGGACGCCGGGAAGAGTTGCAACATCTACTCGACGTACTGGCACCCGTGCTCGCTGGTCAGGAGTCACGCTCGGTACTGATTCTCGCGCCCACAGGCGGCGGCAAGACGGCCTTGGTCGAACACGGGCTCCCGCTGCTGGAAGCGCAGGGCGCCGGAGTCGCGACCGGCAAGTGTGATCAGTTTGTCCGCCATATCCCGTATGCCGTCCTGATCGAGGCCCTGCAAGCCTGGTTGGGGCGCGTGGCGGTGCAACCCCCACACGTTTTCGATCAGCTTCGCCGGGCCATGCAACATCGGCTCGGCGCCTCCGCCAGCGCGCTCGCTAGTTTGCTCCCCATGTCCCTGTTCCTCGGCCAACTCCCCCCGGCCACCGCCGTCAGCGCCCCAGAAGAACAGCACCGCTTCCAATTTGCCATTCAAGCCCTGCTCCGCGCCATGACCGACCACGATCAGGTCTGTCTTTTTTTCCTGGACGACATGCAGTGGTCCGATGATGCCACGCTGGAATTGATTGCCCACCTCGGCCGCGATCCTGAGCTGTCACGCGTGGGATTCCTGCTGGCGCACCGCACCGAGGATGAAGCCGCCCTCGCGCGGGCCATCCGCATCTTACAACCCCTGACCGCGCCCCCCGCACGGCTGTCGCGCCTGCTGCTCCCAGCGCTCTCCGTCAGCGAGATCGGCAGCATGCTGGAGTTTGTCACGCATGTCGCGCCAAACCCAGAAACCACGCAGACCCTGCTGGCGCGCACCGGGGGCAACCCGCTGTTCCTCGCCGAAATCCTACGCGCCCACCCCTTCGCAGCGGACCCTTCGTCCTCCGCCACTCTCGCCGTCCCAGCCAGCGAAAAGATTACCGAACTACTGCGGCAACACCTGCAGCACTTTCCTCAGGAACAGCAGGCACTTCTCGCCGCCGGGGCGCTGCTGGGCACCCACATCCATACCAGCACCCTGGCGGCGGTGCTCGACCGCGAGCCCTCCGCGGTACACGCGCAACTGGCACAAGCCGTGCGCGACGGACTCCTGCAAAAGGAAGAAGCCGACCCCAGCCGTAACACCTTCCATTTCAGGCATGATCAGTGGCAACAAGCCGCGCGCGACCTCCTGCCAGAAACCGCACAGGCTACCCTCCACCTGCGCATCGGCCAAATTCTGAGCGATCAGGTTCTGACCGGCGAAACAGCCTTGGCCTTTGACGCCGCCTATCACCTGCAACTCGGCGACACGCAACACCTGTCGACCGATCAACGTCGGCGCATGGCGCACATCTATCTCCTTTGCGCCCGCCGGGCCCGACTCGCCGCGGCCGCGCAGGCCGCCTACGAATATGCCTCGCACGGCTGCACCACCTTGGGCGAGGCTGGCTGGAGCCTGGCCTACGAAGACACGCTCGACCTGCACACCGAAGCCGCCTGCGCCGCCTTTGCTACGGGGGCCAAGGATGATTTTCAGCGCCTGACACAGCGCGTCCAAGCCCATGCGCGCAACTTCCTCGATGAACTCCCCATGCAGGAAGTCCTCGTGGTGGCGCTCACGGGTGCGGGCGATGTACCGGGCGCCTTTGATCTGGTATGCGCCGGCGCCCGCCGTTTAGGTCTCACGATCCCCTTGGAACCCGATGCCACCGATATGCTGGCCGCCGACCAACTGATCGACCGGGCACTGGCCCTTATGACCCCGGCCTGGCTGGCACAGGCGGAGCCGATCCAGGACCCTACCGCCATCGGCCTGCTGCGCATCCTCGGTCTCGGCAATGCGGCCGCCTATACCGCCCGGCCACACCTGCTGCGCATCCTCGTGGCCCATGAACTCCACATTTCCGCCTGCCACGGCTTCGCCCATGTGACCGCCCTGGCACTCGCTTACCTCGCCGCGCTCGACTGCGCCACCCCCGCCACACTGCCGCGCGGCATCCTACGGCGCACCAGCGCCCTGGCCGCCGCCCGGCGCCTCACCGATGGCACCATGCTGGCCCGCACCCACGACATTATCCATGGCATGACCTCCATCTGGACGGCCCCCCTGCGCGAGGCGGTTGCTCCGCTACTGGCAAACGCCCAACTAGCCCTCGAAAACGGTGCCTTCGATTGCGCCGGCTACAGCGCCGTGAAAGGGTGCTTCTTCGCCCTCCTCGGCGGCCTACCGCTCCCAGAAGTGACCGCCCGCTTAACCGACTGGCGCCGCACCTTGGGCGAACAGGGGCAGCAACTGGCGCAAGCCTACCTGTCGCGCGATCTCCAGATCGTGGAAATGCTGCAACCGACCAACGACGGCGCACCACCCGCGAACCTCCTCCTGCCCGGCCTCCTGCCGGATTGGTCCGCGTACGACGCCCACGACGACCACTACGGCGCCCTCTATCTCGCCGTCGAAAGACTGCTGCTGGCCGCCATCTTCAACAAGCCGGAGCTGGCCACGGAAGCCGCCGAGCGCCTGACCCGCCATGCCAAAGGTGGGCCTGGGTTGCCCCATCTCCCCTTCGGTCGCTACTTCGCCGCAGTCTGCGCCTGGGATGCCGCTGACGCCGCCCAAAGCAGCCGCCCCGAAGCCCTGCGTTACCTTAGCCAGGCCATCCTCGACCTCGCCCCATATGCCGAGCTTATACCCGCCACCTTCGCACACAAACTGTGGCTGCTGCGCGCCTTGCACGCCGACCTCCTCGGCCATACCAAGGAAACCCTGGCCGCGTTCGAACAAGCCTGGACCGGCGCCTGGATCGCCGGTTATCTCCATGAGGCCGGACTGGCCGCGGCACGCGCCTGCCGCGTCTGCACGCGCCTGGGACGCCGGCCGCAGGCTGAGACCTATCGTCGCCGCGCCGCAGACGCCTGGGTCGCCTGGGGTGCCGTCGCCCCCGACCCCACCGGCCACCCGCCACCCACCACCACGTATACCACGCCCTCCCCTCGCGAAGCCGAAACCCTCATCGCAACCACCGATGAACCGCGCGCCATCGAGCGGCTGTTGGAGCTCACACCCCGCTGGTTGGGCGCACAGCGTGGCTGGTTGCTCCGGGTTGGCGAAACCATCGAAATCATTGCCAGCACGGACCATGGACGCATCTACAGCCATCTGAGCTCGCCCCTGCCGCTAGACTACGTGCCAGAACTCAACCCCGCCCAAATCACACGCCTCGCCACCATCGGCGCCCGCCATGAGCACCCACCCACCCCCTTACTGGAAGGCGGCATCAACCTCTTCCCCCTGGCATTCCAAAAACGCACACACGGCATCTTGGCCTTAGAGCTCCCCCCCGGCGAACCCTCCGCCGCTAGTTGGACCGCCACCTCCTTCGCCTGCACCCACGTGGCCGCCGTCATGGATGCCACCCTCTTCCAGAACTCCCTGAGCCGACAGGCCCGTCAGCGCGATCAGGCCGAAGGGGCCCTGCGACAGAAAGACGCCCTCCTCAACCACCTGCTCGATGCCACCCAAGCCGTAATCTATGTCAAACAGGCCGATGGCCACTACCTGCTGATCAACCGGGCCTTCACCGAACTCTTTGGCGTCAGCGACATCATTCTGAACCCCAAAACCGACTTCGACATCTTCCCCCGCGAAATCGCCGAAACACTGCAACAAAATGACCGGGAAGTGCTCCAGACCCAGCAACCGCTGCAACGCATGGAAGAGGTGCTCGTCCACGGCAAACCACGCACCTATATGACGGTCAAGGTCCCCCTGCTCTCCGAGACGGGCATCCCTTTTGCCATCTGCGGCGTGGCCACCGATATCTCCCAGCAACAAGCCGCCGAGGATGCCCTGCGCGACAGAAACCTCTTCATCGACTCGCTGCTGCGAGCCATTCCGCTCCCGGTCTTCTTCAAAGACCGCGAAGGCCAATATATCGGCTGCAATGATGCCTTCACGGAATGCATGGGCGTGACCAGCGCCGAAATGGCCGGCAAAACCGTCCATGACCTCTGGCCCGGCGAACTGGCGGAAGGCTACCATCAACACGACCTGGACGTCATGCGTACCCGGCAACACCAGACGCACGAGTTCCAAGTCAAGAACAAGCATGGCCAACTCATCCCCGTGATCTACGCCAAGGACGTCTTCCTCGATGCCCACGGCGAAGTGGCCGGCCTCGTTGGTGCCTTCCTAGACATCTCCGCGCGCAAGCAGGCGGAGGCCGCGCTACACACCAGCGAGAACCGCCTGCGCCAGACGGAAAAACTTTCCGCCATTGGCCTGCTGGCCGGCGGCATTGCCCACGATTTTAACAACCAGTTGGGCGGCATCATGGGCGCCGCCGACCTGCTCAGCACACAACTCGCTGACCCGCGGCACCGCCAGTTTGTCGCCCGCATCCTGCAAGCCGCGGAACGCGCCGCCTCGCTCACGCAACAGTTGCTGGCTTTCGCCCGCAAAGGCAACGTGCTCTCCGTACCCGTGAACATCCATGCGATGATCCAGGAAGCCACGGCCCTCCTGGAACGAAGCATCGACAAACGCATCACCATCCAGCAAGCCCTCGCCGCCACCCACCACCACGTCCTGGGCGACCCCGCGCAGCTCCAGAATGCCCTCCTGAACCTGGCACTCAACGCCCGTGACGCCATGCCCACGGGCGGCCAGATCACCTTCGCCTCCTCGCTGGTGACATTGCCAGACCCCGACCCCGACCTGGATCTCACACCGGGACGCTATTTAAAAATCGACGTGGCCGACACCGGCAGCGGCATGAACGAAGAGACCAAACAACGCCTGTTTGAACCCTTCTTCACCACCAAGGAACTCGGCAAAGGCACTGGCTTGGGACTCGCCTCCGTGCATGGCACCATCAAGAGCCATCACGGTGCCATTACCGTGGATTCTGAAATTGGCCGCGGCACCGTCTTCCACCTGCTCCTGCCGTTGCACGAAGCCCCCCTCCCCTCCCCCCCGGCGACCGCCGACACGCCCACCCCGGTATCCGGTACCGGACGCATCTTGATTGCGGATGATGAAGCGGTCTTGCGGCATGTCATGGAAGCTATCCTGATCAAACTGGGCTACACCGTCGTGGCCTGCGCCGATGGCGAGGAAGCCGTCCTCTACTATCAGCAACACTGGCAGACCATTGACCTGGTCATCCTGGACATGGTCATGCCCAAACGCAATGGCCAGGAGACGTTCTACGCCATGCGCGCCATCAATCCCGCGGTCCGCGCCCTGCTCGTCTCCGGCTATACCCTAACATCCGACGCCCAATCCGTCCTGAATGCGGGGATGCTCGGCTTCATCCAGAAACCGTTCACCATCGCCCCGCTCTCACGGCAGGTGGCCGCCGCCCTGCAAGGGGCCAAACCCGTTACCGGCTAAGCAGCAGGCGCACAGATCACAAAAAAAGCACCGCAGGCGTTTCCGCCTGCGGTGCTTTTTTTCGTACCCTTCGCGAAGATCTTAGTACTTGAGCGTCACGCTCAGCGAGGTCACATTGCGATCAAAGGTACGAGCTTCCTTGTTTAGCAGGGTGTCATTCGCCAACTCGCGCCCCACTTCCGCCATATACCCCAACTCCGCGCTGAGGTTCGGCGTGAAGGCATACCGTACCCCCGCGCTCAACTGGTAATCAACATCATTACGCGTCTGGCTCACGGAAGCGCGATAATCCGCCTCCGCCACACGCCCACCCAACAACGCGGTCAGCTTGTCCGTCAACTTGTGCGCATAGCTAAGCTCCAGCGCCGACTCCTCCGTCGCCGTGATGCCCGTGCTCGAGACCGAGCGACTCTGCTTGTACTTCAAACCCACGGTGTCCTTCGAGGAAACCTTTGCTTCCAGAGAGGCATCCCCGTAAAAAGCCACCGGACTGCTATCCTTCACGGCCGTGCTATCCGAGTAATCGCGGAAATCGGGCCCCGCCTGTACCTTGGCGGTCAACCACTTGGTCGGATTCCCTTCCATGCCGAACAGCAAGCGCTGGTATTCGCTGGACGCGCTCCGCTGATTCATGCCCGCTGGCAACCGGGCCTGATGCTGCTCGCCCACACGATAACCAAGTGTCAGGGCGAAGTTCGTGGTCACTTTGTAACCAAGGTCGCCGCCGAAATTCCGGTCATAGCGATCCACATAGTTCACATAGTTCGTATCATTGATAGACTCCGTCAGCATGTTGACGTTCTGCAACATCCCCACGCCACGCAGAAACCAGCAATCCATATCATACTGCAGCGCCACATTGGCCTTGTCCTGCACCTGCTCGCGCCGCTCCCGCACCGCGCTGTTCATGAACGCATTGTAGCGCCCGCCCTGATTCTTGTAGGATGGACCAAAGTCGCTCCCATCAATGTACGTGAACAGATTGTCCCCGGTCAGCGTCACATCGCCGCACTTCAGCTTCATCCCCGTCGCCACGCGCTCCGCGCTGTAGCTTTCCGATTTAACATCGTGATAACGGGCAAACTCCGGCACATACCCGAGCGTCAGCGAGCGCACCAAATCTTCCGGATCAGACGAGATCATCGGCGCAAAATCAACAATCAACTTCGGCGACATCGTGGTCACCCAGGAGTGCTTATTGGGCGCCGCCGAGACGCTACCCGACACCGGGGCCACACGTACGTTGTCGTAATCCGACAAGAAGACGTTATCATCATAACTCTCCTTGACCGTCATCGAGGCTTCCTTCAGCCATTTCGGCTTGGCCGGCAGCAGGGAGGGGGGCATTGGTCGTGGCCGCCGACAGAGAAACCGCACTTCCCGCCACGAGGGAGAACATCATGGCGCGCTTCGCGGCGCGGCCCAACCGAGAGAGAGAACGATTCGCTTTCATCCAGCACACCCTTCCTTGATTGGAACGTAACCGCCGGCCACATAGCCGGAGGAAACCGCCCCCGTCGTTTTCTTAAAAAAGAACACGATGGCGACCACCGCATCCTGCCGGTCCCCCTTGCGAGGAACAGCGCCCAAAACAATAGCAAACGCGCTGTACCCTCGCAAGCGGAAAAACAGGCCCCCAAACTGCGAGAGTTGGAAGAATGGAAGGCTGGAAGATTGGGAACCCCCGCGTCAGCATGGTCGATTTGCACCTGCGGTCTGGAATTAATTCCTCAATCACCGCTTGATGTGGCGCACCATCCTATGATTCGCAGGAG
>CAIOST010000173.1 GCA_903861045.1 uncultured bacterium
CCGCCGGGGCGGGACGCGCGGGGTGCTGGATAGGTGACACGCTGCCCTCGGCCCGAGGGCGGGCCGGGGCTACTGTCTGCGGGACGAGCCCGCCGGGGCGGGACGCGCGGGGTGCTGGATAGGTGACACGCTGCCCTCGGCCCGGGGGCGGGCCGGGGCTACTGACTGCGGTCGAGTCCGCCGGGGTGGTCCGCGCGCGGCGCGCTGGATCGGTGACACGCCGCCCGCGGGCCGGGGCTACTGACGGCGGGACGCACTGCGCCCTAAGCAAGCGCGAAACCGGTGCGCGAAGGTGGCGGGCGAAGCGATACAAAGACACGGAGATTAAGACCTGCCGGCTATACGCGGACAGGGCTCAACTGTGGCCGCTGCCGATGGAAGCGTACGGTCGACGAAGGGCGAGGGAGGAGCTGCGCGCAGCACCTCGCCATAGACCGTTTGCGTTGGGTGCGCGGCTGGCCGCAGAACTCTGCCGTCCGGCGGCGCGCGCGGGGCGCTGGATCGGTGACACGCTGCCCACGGCCCGGGGGCGGGCCGGGGCTACTGCCTGCGTGGCGCACTGCGCCCTAAGCAAGCGCGCGGCCGGTGCTCGGGGTAACGGGCGAGGCGATACAAAGACACAGAGATTAAGACCTGCCGGCTATGCGCGGACAGGTCTCGACTGCGGCGGCTGACGGTGGCCGCGTACGGACGACGATTACGGTCGACGCGTGGGGACGGCCGGACCGACGGGGCGGTGCGCGCGGGGCGCTGGATGGCGTACACGCCGCCCGCGGCCCGGGGGCGGGCCGGGGCTACTGACAGCAGGGCCAGACGGCCACGCGGTAGAGCAGGCAGGTATCCATAAAAAGCGTGGCTTTGTTGGCACAAGGAATCTACACTTCCGGCTGCCTTGTTGCGCGCCCCCGGTTGCCCCCGCACGGAAGGATACCACCATGATCCGCACCCGCATCCGCGAACTCCTAGTCACCACCCCCGGCCAGGACCTGGTTCAGGCCGCCGGCTGGATCCGCACGCGCCGCGATTCCAAGGGGGGCTTTTCGTTCCTTGAGATCAACGACGGCTCCTGCTTTGCCAACCTGCAAGTTATTGCCGACCAAGGCTTAGCGAATTACGCCAGCGATATTCGACGCCTGCACCCCGGCGCCTCCGTGCGCGTGCAAGGGCGCTTGATGGCCTCGGCCGGGGCCGGCCAGGCCGTGGAGCTGCACGCCACCGAAGTGCAGGTTCTGGGGTTCTGCGATCCAGAGAGCTACCCGCTCGGCAAACAGCGCATCCACTTCGACCGTCTCCGCGAACTGGCCCACCTGCGCGCCCGCACCAACGCCTTCGGCGCCATGGCGCGTGTGCGCAATGTCCTGGCCGATGAGATCCACCGGTTCTTCCAGGCCCGTGACTTCCTCTATCTGCATGCGCCGGTGATCACCGCCAACGACTGCGAAGGCGCCGGTGCCATGTTCCAAGTGACCACCCTGGACCTCGCGCGCGTGCCACGCACCGCTATGGGCGCCGTGGACTACGATCAGGATTTCTTCGGCCGCCGCGCCAGCCTCACGGTCAGCGGCCAGCTCGAAGGGGAGACCTACGCCTGCGCGCTGGGCGACATCTATACCTTCGGCCCCACCTTCCGCGCCGAAAACTCCAACACCCGCCGCCACCTCGCTGAATTCTGGATGATTGAACCGGAAATGGCCTTCGCCGACCTGCAGGATGATGCCGCCCTGGCCGAAGCCCTGCTCAAACACACCTTCGCCGCCGTCCTGCGCCGCTGCCCGGACGATCTGGCCTTCTTCGAACAACGCCTGCAACCCGGCCTGCTCGCCCGCCTGGAGCGCCTCGCCACCAGCACCTTCCGCACCATCACCTACACCGAAGCCGTGGAACTGCTGACAAAAGCCAACCGCACCTTCGAATTTGCGCCACAATGGGGCATGGACCTGCAATCCGAGCATGAGCGCTATCTGACTGAGGAAGTCTTCCAGGGACCGCTTACCGTCATCAACTACCCCCGCGCCATCAAAGCCTTCTACATGCGGCGTAACGACGATGAACGTACCGTCGCCGCCATGGATGTACTGCTGCCGGAAGTCGGCGAGATCATCGGTGGCAGCCAGCGCGAAGAGCGCCTGGAGGTGCTGGAAAGAGCCATCCGCGACCGTGGCCTGGACCCCGCCACCTATAACTGGTATCTCGACCTGCGCCGCTTTGGCTCCGTCCCCCACGCCGGTTTCGGCCTTGGTTTCGAGCGTTTGGTGCAATTCTGCACCGGTCTGCACAACATCCGCGACGCCATCCCCTACCCCCGCGCCCCCCGCACGTGCGAATATTAACTACGCATTGCGGGATTGACCCGAGGGTAAGGCACCCGTTAAAGTGTCGCGAATGAACACCGGGGAAGAAAACACAGACGGCACCGATGACAGCAACGCCTCGCCGCTGCTGTCACTAGATTTCGATTTCGCGCCAGCTTGGGCTAAAAAAACGCCCGAGTCGCATCACCGGCGGTATGCCGATGATCCACGCGGCGGCGACGAAGGCGCCCGCCCCGGTGGCGGCGGCGACCGGGACTTCCGCCGTCCGCGCGAACGCTCCGACCGTGAACGCCGCCCGGCCCCGCGCGGCGCCCCCGCCGGCCCACCTACCCGTGACCGCCGCGAAGGCGGTGGCCGTCCGGACCGCGACATGCCCCGCCCCAACCGTGGCCCCGCCCGACCTGAGCCGCCCCGCACCGAGGAACGCCGCGAGTTCCGCCCGGTGCAGGCCGAACTCCCCCCCTTGCCGCTGGAAATCCGCGTACTGCCGGACCAGAAAGCGCTCGGCGCCATCATCCGCAAGATCCAGACGACGCACCGTGCCTACCCCTTGCGCGATATTGCCCGCCTCTTTCTCGACAACGATGCCGCCTATCAGATCCGGATCGAACCGGCCAAGGGCGAAACGCTGCCGCTCTTCCAATGCAAGGTCTGCGGTGTCCCCGCCCTGTCTGAGGAGGAGATCCGCGTGCATGTGCTCGCCACGCATCTGGCCGACTTCTTTGACGTGGCTGAGATTGAGACCGAGCCGCCCGCCGGCAACTTCAACTGCGTCGCGCGCTGCGGCATCAGCGGGGAACTGCTGGGCCCACCCAATCACCACAGCTACAGCGCCCGGGTGCAGGAGATGCTGCGCACCCGCTTCGCCCATATGAGTTCCGACACCTACCGGACCCGCATCGAAATGGTGCGCGACCCCGCGGTGATCAACCAGTGGCGTGAATCGTGCCGCAAAAAGATCGTCTACCGCCGCAAGTCCCAGACCCCCACCCTGCCGACGGAGCCAACCCCCGGCCCGAACGGCACCGGCGAGGCCGCCCCCGCCAACCACGAGCCCGAGCAGGCACTGGGACCGGCCATGGAACGGACCAACGCGGAACTGGTCTTCCAGCGCGAGATCCTGCCGGAACAGATCAGCGCCGCCAAGCACCTGATCTGCCCGGCCGGTGCCACGCGCCGCACCCCCAGCGCCCGTCTGCTGGACTGCGTGCGCGAAACCATGAACCGCGAGCTGCGTTTCCCGGCCTCGCTCTTTTTCGCACTGCGCGGCGCCTTCCGCCACCGCGCCTTGCACCTCTTCCGTGCCAACGACGAGCGCGGTCAGGAGTTTGTGCTGGCACGCGCACCAACCGCCTTGGATTCCGCCCACGTGGTTTCCGAACTGCTGCATGTGCTGGAATACATCAATCAGCACCCCGGCTGCACCAGAACAGAACTGCTGCATGCCATGGCCGGCCCTGATGAGGCGCGCCTGCTACACCTGGCCACGCAGCTCAACACGCTGGTCGAGAAAGCCCATGTAATCGAGTATTACAATGGCGTGCTCTGCCCGCCCACGGAACACCCGGTCTTCCACTACCTGCCCGGCGAACGCGATGGACGCGTACAAAACCCGAAGCCCGAGCACAAGCCCGCCGTAGCTAAAGCCAGCAAACCCGAAACGGCTGAACCACCACCCGCGCCGGAACCACCGCCCGCGCCGGAGACGCCACCCGTGCCGGAGACGCCAACCGCGCCGGAGACACCAGCCGTGCCGGCGACGCCAGCTGTGCCGGCGACCAGCGCCACGCAGCCGGAATAGGCGGCGCCTTACCCGCCGCCACATATGCCCGACTTCGCCTTCCTTTTGCAAACCCCCGCGATTGTAAAAATTGCGGTGGTCTTTGCGGGCCTGCTCATCGCGCTGCGCCAGCGCGTGACGCTGGAATGGGCGCTGCTGGCCGGCGGCTGCCTGCTGGACCTCTGGGCGGGGCGCGGCCTCTGGCAAACCGTCTGCGACTTCGCACACGGCTTCGACGATGCGGAGCTCTGGATGCTGCTGCTCATGACGCTGCAGATCGTCGAGGTCGGCCGCTTCATGACCGAACGCGAGAATGCCGACGAACTCCTGGCGCTCACCGCGCGCCTGGGGGGGCGCCACGGACGCCTCGTGTCGCTCATGGCGCTGCCCGCCGTGATTGGCTTGGTCCCCATGCCGGCCGGTGCGCGCTTCTCCGCACCGTTCGTCGAGCAGATGGCGCCCGGGCGCGATGCCGCCTGGAAAACCACGGTCAACTACTGGTTCCGCCACCTCTGGGAATACTGGTGGCCGCTCTACCCCGGCGTCATGCTGGCCGCCACGCTCTTTGGCCTGAATGTGGCCCGCTTTACCGCCACGCTCTGCCTCTTCACCCCCTGCGCGATCCTGATTGGCTACCTCCTGCTGGTGCGCCCCCATCGCCGGGAGTTGCTGGACGACACCACCGCCCTCCCGCGCTCACGTGGCCGCCAGGTGATTACGCTGGCCCCGCTGGTCACGGTGCTGGCCGCCGTTTTCCTGCTGCCGCTACTGCCCGGACCATGGCGCAACGACCACGGTTCCGCGGTGAAGCTGCTGCCGGCCATCATCGGCCTGGCCGTGGCACTGCTGATCATCTATGGCGATGAATTGCGGCGCGCCCGGCAGGCCGGCCTCGCGCGCTGGCGGGCCCCCGCCTTCGGCTCCGCGATCTTCAACCGCCGCTCCGCCAGCGTCTTCCTGGCGCTGGTGGGAATTATGCTCTTCAAGCACATGCTCGAATGCTCCGCCCTGCTCGGCGAAGCCGCCCAACAACTGCAGCGCACGCAGGTGCCAGCCATGCTGGCCGTGATGATCCTGCCCTTCGTGGCGGCGTTGGTCACCGGCGTGAGCGTGGGGTTTGTGGGTGCCGCCTTCCCCTTCGTCGTGGCACTGCTGCAAACACCGGACAGCGGGCTCACCCCCCTGGCCACGCTCTTCCTCGCCTATGGCAGCGGCTTTACCGGGCTGCTGCTCTCCCCGGTACATCTCTGCCTGCTCCTGAGCCGCGAATACTTCCAGGCACCCTTCCCACAGGTGTACCGTCTGCTACTCCCCCCGGCGCTCCTCATCCTGTTCACCGCCCTGGTCGGCTACGGCATCTTCACCTGGCTGCAGCTCTGATGGCATATTTCAGCAGGTAGGGCGGGGCCGCCGGACCCGCCGGCGTCATTGCTGTCGCAGATCCATCTACGCCGGCTTAGGCGCTACGCGGCCGAGTTCGGCGCTGCGTTGGGCGGCGGCCTGGATGGTCTGGCCCAGGATCTGACGCATGGGGGAGGCTTCGAGTACGGCCAGCCCGGCTGCGGTGGTCCCCTTGGGCGAGGCCACGGCCTGCATCAGTGCCTGGGGTGTCATACCGGTCTCCAGCAGGTAGCGGGCGGCCCCGAGCATGGTCTGCTCCGCCAACAGGCGGGCCGCGTCCGCTGGCAACCCTTCCGCCACGGCGGCATCGGCCAGCCCGGCCAAGGCATAGGCAAAAAAGGCCGGCCCCGAGCCGCTCAGCGCCGTGACGGCATGGAAATGACGCTCCGGCAGCTCCATGGCGCGGCCACAGCACCCGAGCAGGCGCGCGGCCAGCTTGCGGTCCGCGGGGCGGGCGTGCCGCCCCAGGCAGAAGGCGCTCATCCCCTCGCCCACCATCATGGCCAGGTTGGGCATCACACGTACCAGACGAACACGGGGCCCAGCAAGTTTTTGCAGCTGCGTGAGGGTCTTGCCGGCAGCGATCGATATCACCACCTGCCGCGTCGTAAGCGCCGGCGCGACCTCCTGCAGCAGCACGTCCAGATCCTGTGGCTTGACGGCCAGGAACACAACGTCGCACCCCGTAACCAGCTCCGTGGCCGTGCCGGCCACGCCCACGTGGTACCGGCGGCGCAAGTCGCGGACCCGCTGTGGCACCACCTCCCGGATCCGGATGTCGGCGGCGGGGACAATCTGGTTGCGGATCAAGCCCGCAAAAATGGCTTCTGCCATCTTGCCGGCGCCGAGAAAGCCGATGCGCATGGAAACTCCCAATGAGAGGGTGTCTCGTCGGACGCGTGCCGCGCTTGTGCGGGCAGGCCGACCAGGCCCGGTTACTTAATAGCCGCGGGTCTGCAAGAGCGAGCGCAGTTGTGTCTGGAACTCCTGGATATCCTGCGGCGCAGGGCGATAGGTGGGGTTGGCGCCGTCCAGCGCCAGCCGCCCCATCTGGTCCAGCATCCATTTGGCGTGGGTGCCGTCCGAGAAGGTCACGTCGCCACTGACTACGGCACCGGCGCGCACGATGCGATCGAGGCTAACGGAGACCTTGCCGCCGATCAAGCCATCCGCGGCAGGCGGCAGCGCGGCCTCTTCCTCCGCAAAATCGTCATCGGCAGTCGGGGCCTTGGGGGGCGCGGGCGGGGCCGGCGGTTTGGGGGCGGGTTTATCCTTCACCTGAGCCCCCAGATCCTGAACCAGCATACGTGTATCGAGAAAGGTTAGGGAGATACCAAAGTCCGCCTTAATGCGTGTCTGTATCTGGGAGAGGTTGGCCCCTTCATCTACCCACTGTTTAATGGCTTGGCGCTGTTCGGTCGTCAGATCCATGGCAAAGTTCCTTTTGTGCCGCCATCTTCCCAAAGGAGTGGCCCTTCTGTCAAGATGTGGCGGATTTCGTTTTGCGAGGGGGCAATTCTTGTTAGTAGGAGGAGAAAGGTGGCAGGTGTTAGGTGGTAGGGGTTGCCCAATCTTCCAATCTTCCATTTTTCCAACTCCCGCAGTTTGGAGGCACCGCGATCCTGTTGACAGCGGCCGCCGCGAAGGGCTACGCTGCCCCGCAGCAGAAATTTGCCGTCCCCCCCTGGCGGTACGACCGTACCGGAGTATGCTTTATGATCGAAGCGGAGCGCCATAACCGGATCCATCAGCACTTGCGACAGCACGGCGTGCTGTCGCAGGAAGAGGCCGTGCGCCTGATGGCCGCCAGTCCGGCCACCATCCGCCGCGATTTCGACAAGCTGGCCGGGCAGAACGGCGTACTGCGCGTCCACGGCGGGCTGCGTTACCCCCCCTCGTTTCACGACACCACCTTTGCCAGTCGCGAGATTCGCAACGCCGCGGCCAAGAGCGCCATCGCGCAGCGCGCGGTTACGTTGCTGCGGGAGGGCGACGTGATCTTCATTGACGGCGGCACCACGACCTTTCAGCTCGCAACGTGCCTGCCGCGCCTGAAGCTCCGGATCATTACCAATTCCATCCGGTTGGCGGCCGCGCTCGACGAACGGTCCGCCGACGCCGGCTGGGAAGTTTTTCTCACCGGCGGCCTGCTCTACCCGCAGTCCGGCCTGCTGATCGGTCCGGCCGCGCAGAACCACCTGGCCCAGTATCATGCGCACTGGGCCTTTCTTTCCGCCGGCGGGGTCACCCCGGACGGCGTATTCAACACCAACGAACTCGTCGTGGAATCCGAGAAGGTCATGATCGCCCAGGCGGACCAGGTGGTGATTTTAGCGGATCACTCCAAGATCGGGTGCCGGGCCATGTGCCAGGTCTGCCCCCTTACAGCCATCGATGCGCTCATGACCGACCGTCCGCCACCGGCCCGCACGAGCCAGGCTCTGCGCCGCGCCGGTGTGGAGGTGCTCATCAGCGGCCGGGAGGCCGGCCCCGGGCCGGCAGGGGGGAAAGCGTAGGGTTCAGGGTTCAGTTGGGCCGCGGAATGGCCGGGATACCAGCCATTCCGATGGTTTCAGCAATGAGAAACGTTCCTCCATCTTTGTCGGGAGCTTTGTCGTGGAACATCTTGCACGGCAATTGCTTTCGACAAAGCTCGCGACAAGGTTTCTCAGATCAGGGTTCAGCGAAAAATAGCGCGCGGCAACTAAATAGCAAGAAATGAATAATACGGGGCGTGCTGTTTTGCTGACTGGCAGCGCGCCGGGGAGAAGGTGGCAGGTGCTAGGTGGTAGGCGACGCTTTTGGACCGGATACGCGCTACCGTACCGCCCCCGGCGGCCTTGCGCTGCTCGTGCCCCTTAAAATTGGAGATAAGCATGTACTGGGTGGAAACCCGAAGGCCGAAGCACGAAATTTGAAACCCCAATGACCGATGATCCGAAACCTGGAGGCACCAGCCAGAGCCTGATCTCAGACGGGGGCGCTTCTTTTTGGGGTACGTGCCGTTGGTCGTAGGCTGCTGTCAGTAGCCCCGGCCCTGCTGGACAGCCGTGCGAAGGGTTGGGCAATCGGACCCGCCTGCGGCGCTTTACTCGTCGCGATCCTTGTCACGATCATTGTCGGCCGCCGTCGTTGTCCTAATCATAGCCACCCTGGATCGCGCGGCCCGCGGCCCGAGGCGGGCCGGGGCTACTGGCTGCGGCAGGCGCCAAGCGCTGGCTAGCCGAAGAAGGCGGCGAGATAGCAAGGAATTCGACCCCGATCGCGATAGCGATTTCGACGGTACCGATGTGCCATAAATTGAATGGCTGGGGATGGGGCACCCTGAACTGCGGAAGATTGGGGGGCTGGATGCTTGGAAGAATGGCTGAAGCGCGCAAATATGCCGTGTTCTGCGATTCCCGGGCGGGGATGCAACATCAATGGGTGCTTGATGACGTATTTACAATCGCTGTGAGTGAATTGGTCATGCCGGCGCGGGGTTGACCAACCTTCCAGTCTTCCATTCTTCCAACTCCCGCAGTTTGGGGGGGCAGGTGGGGGCTTGACACGTGAGCTCTTTTGAGCTAATATGATCTCTTTTGAAACACCGCCATAGGAGTCTGAGCTTGTGATGAAACCACTTTCCCTCGCGCTGGGCGTCAAGGCTGACCCGATCGAATACCGCTACTCCTACGAATGGCTCTTTCGTCTGATGAGCCAGGAAGGCGTACCCTTCCTTCAGCTCGGCTCTTTCTTCGAGGTCTACCAGCTACCGGATGAATGGTTTATCCGGCTGCGGCGCCAGGCGGACGAGTTCGGCATCCAGATCACGAGCCTCTTCACCACCCACCGCGAACTGGGGGGGTTCTTCCAGGACGATCCGGCCTGGGTGGCGGTGGCGCGCCGTAACTTCGAGCGCTATATCGAGGTCGGCGCCCTGCTGGGCGCTGCGGCCGTCGGCCACAACCCCGGCGCCGTGCTGCGCGACCAGATGGGGACCAAGCCGCAGGGGTGGGCCACCTACCTGCACCACATGCAGGAACTGATGGCCTTTGCTCACGCGCGCGGCGTGCCCTTTCTGACCATCGAGCCCATGTCCTGCCAGGCCGAACCGCCCACGCTGCCGGCAGAGATCCGCGACATGGGCGAGTCGTTGCGACAGTTTCACCAGGCCCATCCGGCCACCAGCCAGGCCCTCTACTGCGCGGATGTCGCCCACGGGTTTGCCGATCGCGACGGCATCGTGCGCTTCGATAACTACGCGCTGCTGGAGCCGTGTCTGCCGCATCTGTACGAACTGCACCTGAAGAATACCGATGCGCGGTTCGACAGCACCTTCGGCTTCACGACGGCGGACCGCCAGCGCGGCATCGTGGACGCCGCGGCCGTACGCGATTTTCTGCTGCAGCGCGCCGACCAATTGCCGGTCGATCACCTGATCGGCTACCTGGAAATCGGCGGGCCCAAGCTGGGACGCGACTACAGCGATCATCTGCTCGAGGACCAGTTACGTCAGTCTTTGCGCTATCTGAAAGAATCCTTCCTCGGCGAAACCGCGGCGCCCCCGCTCTTTTCGCCGTCCGCGCCAGCCCCCCGCCCCGTGCCGCTGCATGTGAAGCCGGTCGTGGAGCTCGCGCCCTCGTTGATGTGCTGTGATTTGTGCAACCTGGAGGAGAGTGTGCGCCGTCTGGAAGACGTGCGCATGGATTATCTGCATATCGACATCATGGATTCGCATTTCACCCCGAACCTGCCGCTCGGTTTGGAAGTGTTGCGCCAGTTGCGCCGCAAGACCGCGCTCCCATTCGACCTGCACCTGATGGTGAACGACCCGCTCTTCTTTATCGAGAAGACCAAGGACCTGCCGGTGCAGATGATCTCCGTGCATGCGGAATCCACCCTGCACCTCGACCGGGCCTTGGCCACCTGCCACGACGCCGGCATCCGCACCGGCGTGGCCTTGAATCCGGCCACGCCGCTCGCCGTGCTGGAGTATGTGCTGGACCGGATTGATTTTGTGCTGATTATGACCGTCAATCCCGGCTTTGCCGGCCAGGCGATGGTGGCGTCGGGTTTCCGCAAGCTGGCGGACTGCCGTCGTTTTCTGGATGAGCGCGGTCGCGCCGACATCGCCATTCAAGTCGACGGCAACGTCAGCTTTGCCAATATCCCGCGCATGGTGGCGGCAGGGGCGCGTAATCTGGTGGCAGGCACCAGTAGCATCTATCATCGAGATGCCAGCCTGACAGAGAATCGCCGAAAAATGGTATTGGCCATTGAAGAAGGGCTACAAGGAAAGGAGCAGACCCATGAGCGCAAGGAGCATGGACGCACTCGTGCTGCATAAGGTAGGCGACCACCGCTGGGAAAAGGTGCCGATACCGGAGCCGGGCCCCCGGGAGGTGCGCATCCGCGTGGCCTATTGCGGCGTCTGCGGCTCGGATATTCCCCGGGTCTTCTCCAAAGGCACCTATCATTTCCCCACCATCTGCGGCCATGAGATGGCCGGCGTCATCGACATCTGCGGGGCGGAGGTGACCACCTGCCATCCCGGTGACGCGGTGGCCGTATTCCCCCTGATCTGGTGCGGCCAATGCCCGGCCTGCGAGGTCGGCCAGTATGCCGCCTGCGAGAACTACAACTACCTTGGGTCCCGTTGTAACGGCGGCTTTGCCGAGTATGTGGTGGCACCGGTGCAAAACCTGCTCCCCGTGCCGCCGGGTGTGTCGCTGGAGGAAGCGGCCATGACGGAGCCGGCGGCAGTGGCCCGGCACGCCCTACGACAGGGAGGGGGCGTGACCACGGGTGAAACCATCGCCATTTTCGGTGCCGGCCCGATTGGCATCATGCTGGCGCAGTGGGCGCGCAGCAGCGGCGCAGCCCAGATTGTGCTGTTCGATATTGACCCCGGCAAACTCGAACTCGCACGGGCCGCCGGCTTTACCCAGGTCTTCCACGCCAAAGAGCACCCGCCTGTGGCCACCATCAACCGCCTGACGGCGGGGCGAGGCGCGCACCTGTGCGTCGAAGCAGCCGGCGTGCCGCTGACCGTGGCTCAGGCCATAGAAGCGGCCCGTTGGAATGGCCGCGTGGTGCTGATGGGAAACCCCTCGGCCGATGTGCTCCTGCCGGCCAAGCTCATCTCCCAGGCGATGCGTCGCGAAATCAGCCTGCACGGGACTTGGAATTCCGTCTACAGCGCCACGGGCAACGACAATGACTGGACCACCGCGCTGCAGGCCATGGCCAGCGGTCAGCTCTCGCTCAAGCCGCTGATTACGCATAAGGTCCCGCTGTCACAGGGCGTGCCGGCTTTCGAAATGATTCGCGACCGCACGGCCTTCTCGGCCAAGGTGTTGATCGGAAATGGCGTGTAATATGAAAAACCTCGTCTACTACCTCGACAAGCCCGGCGGATCATTCACCCCCGTCGAAGAAGATCTGCCGAACCCGGGACCGGGCGAAATCATGGTCCGCACGCGGCGCACCGCGGTCTGCCAGTCGGACGTCGTGATCCACAAGCAGGGGCTCGCGCGCATCCGGCAATGGCCGGCCATTATCCTGCACGAGGCTTGCTGCCAGGTGGAGGCCGTGGGCACCGGCGTTACGGCCTTTGCGCCGGGCGACCTGATCGGGCTGGGGTGCGACATCCCCTGCCCGGACCGCCACTGCATGTATTGCGGGGAAAACGGCACCGGGGATTGGACCTCCTGCCCGCAGACCCATGCCACGGGCCATGAGTTTCCCGGCTTTGCCCGCTCCCATGCCATCCTGCCGGATTGGTTTGTCCAGCGCGGGCCGATAGTAAAATTCCACCCGGAAATCGCGCCGGATCACGCCTGTCAGTTGGAGCCGCTGGCCTGCTGCCTCGAGGGGTTGACGCGGGTGAACAACTGCATCGAGAAGCGCGTGGTGGTGCTAATCGGCTCCGGCTCCCAAAGTACCTACGCCCTGCAGTGCGCCTTGGCGATGAACGCCCGCAAAGTCATCCTGATCAACCGCGGGGCCGAACGACTAGAGCGGGTATTGCGCGACTTCGCCGATCCGCGGGTGCTGGGCCTGCGCTGGGATGACCAGATTGTGTCGCGCGTCTTTGAGGAATGCCGGCCTTTCAACGAACCGCATTTTGTGATGGTCACGGCGCCTTGCGCGCCCGCCTACGAACTTGCCGTGCAGGTACTGGGCTACGGCACGGTGCTCGACGGGCATGCGGGCGTCAAGGGCGCCAGTGGCAAACCCCGCATCGCGCAGACGGTGGATCTCAACAACGACATCCACTACAAGTTGCAATGCTACCAGGCCACGCATGGCTCGAGCATGCACGGCATCCGGCGCGCGCATGCGCTCATTAACGAAAAGCGCTTGCCGCGGCTGGATTGCATGACGAATGCCACTGAGCGCTTCCATCATTCGCAGATTCAGGAGGCACTGGCCCGCTCGGCCGATAGCGATAGCCTGAAGGTCATTATCCACTGGGATTGACCGCCCGGAGCGCCAGAATGGCATTGCCCCACGGTGCCGCCGGGTGTACGCTGATCGCTTTTGAAAAGCGCCAGCGGGTGAGTCAGACCCGGCGCGCTACATAACCGGAGGAAAGACCATGCTGCATTTTAAGATCGATTCAGCCAAGTGCACACGCTGCGGACAATGTGTGGCGGACTGTCCCTCGCGGATCATTGAGCAATCCGGCGATCAGATCCCGTTCATCCGGTCGGAGAGCGAGGTAAACTGTATCCACTGTCAGCACTGCCTGGCGATCTGTCCGGCGGCGGCGGTTTCGATCTTTGGCCTCGACCCTGCCATGAGCCTGCCGGTAGCGGCCGGATCGTTCCCGACGCTGGAAAAGATGACGAACCTGGTCCGTGGGCGCCGCAGTGTGCGCCGGTATCAGGATGTAAACGTAGACCCCAAGCTGCTCCAGCAGTTGTTGGCGGCCCTGGGCAACGCCCCGAGCGCCATCAACCGCATGGCCGTCGCGATAACCGTCATCGACGACAAGGAAGTCATGCAACGGTTTCGCCTTAAGGCCCTCCAGGCTTTGGCTGCGGCCGTCGCGGCTGGCCGTGTCCCCGAACAGCATGCCTATCTGGTACAGGCGGTCCCCGCGTGGTTCGAGCAGCAGGTCGACATTATCTTCCGGGGGGCCCCGCACCTGCTGCTTATTTCGGCGGGGCCGGAATCCGTCTGCCCGCCGGAGGATGTCAATCTGGCGCTAGCCTACTTTGAGCTGATGGCCCAGAGTGCCGGTCTCGGCACCGTCTGGTGCGGCTTAGCCAAGATGGTCATGGAGCTGCTGCCGGAGCTCAAAGCCGTCGTGGGGGTGCCGGAGGGGCACTACTACTACGCCATGCTATTTGGCGTGCCAGCGGTCCACTACGCCCGGACCGTCCAACGCGATACAGCTAGCCATATCCACCGGGTGCAGGTGTAAAACTGCCAGAAGCATCAGGCAGCACTACCTACCTACCTACCCCCGCCCGCCCTGCTTCCCCTTCGCCCCCGTCTTGTCCGTCATCCCCGCCAGCCGCTCCTTTGCCTCCCGTGCCCCCAGCGACTTGACTGACATGATTGCCGCCCTGGTTGCGCCCCTGACCCGCAGAGGGCCCTCCTTGCGTTCCCACTGATAGACTGCGACCCTCGACACCCCGAGCAGCTTGCCGAACTCAATGGCCGACAGCCCCA
>CAIOST010000174.1 GCA_903861045.1 uncultured bacterium
CACGCAACACGCGCCCCCGGTGGGCTTGCCCACCGGTGCGCAGAGATCCGAGACAGAAGTGGCTGAGCAATCAAGCGACAGCGCGAGGAGAGCCGGCACGGCCGCACCTCGCGCTATTCATATTTCTTCGCCTTTTTGCGCCTGCTGCGGAACTCTTCGCTCCGGCGGCAGAAGGCCGCCGGGGGCGGCGGGTCCTCAGCTACCACCACACACCTAACACCTTCCCACCTTCGCGCCCTTGCGCCTTGGCGTTAAATCACCTTAACGAATCAGGCACCCGCCCGCCGCGTGCGAGCACCTGAGTAATGACGTCAAAGAGATGCTCAACTTACGGTTGTAGGTTTAACAGGCAGACACACTTGCGGGTGCAGGAAGCCCAACAAACCACCGGCTCTTCGTGGCCTTCGTGCTCTCCGTGGTGAATCTCGCCTCGCTCACCCCAGCCTTTCCGGCAACCCATCCACAAACTTCCTAATCTCGTCGCGCACCCGCCGGTAATGCCCCAGCGCTTCCTCTGTCGTCTTCGCCCCCTTGGCTAGCGCGGGTGGATCGTCAAACCCGACGTGCACCACCTTGGCCGTACGCCCCAGCCAGATCGGACAGCTTTCATGGGCGTGGCCGCAGACCGTAACCACGTAATCGAACGCCACAGCCTGCAACTCGTCCACGTGTTTGGACCGTTGCCCGGAGATCTCCACACCGGCCTCGGCCATCACCTGCACCGCCAGCGGGTTCAACCCGTGCGTGGCGATCCCGGCGGAATAGGCTTCGATCACGTCGCCCTTGAGCGCACGCGCCCACCCTTCCGCCATCTGGCTGCGGCACGAATTGCCTGTGCAGAGGAAAAGAACCTGTAGCTTCTTCATTGGTATCCGTACTCCTTCAGCTCGTCGCGCTCCCGTGTTGTCACGTCCTACCACCTACCACCTACCACCTAGCACCTCTTCAGCTCGTCGCGCTCCCGCAGCTCACGTCCCTACCACCTACCACCTAACACCTAACACCTACCACCTAGCACCCCTTCCGCTCCTCGCGCTCCCGCAGCTCCGGCGGGTCCGGCGGCCCCGCCCTACCACAATCTGTCGGTTCCGCCGCTATTTTGGTAGCATGGCGCGGCCTGCTTCAAGCCACTTGGCGAGCGAAGAGCGTGCGCCGGAAGTATAACGACACATTCACCAAGCCGATCAAGGCCGGCACTTCCACCAGCGGCCCGATCACCGCGGCGAAAGCCGCCCCATGATTGATCCCGAACACCCCGACCGCGACGGCAATCGCCAACTCGAAGTTGTTGCTCGCGGCCGTGAAGGAGAGCGTCGCCGACTTCTCATAGTTGGCCCCGGCCTTGTAACTCATCCAGAAACTCGCCAGGAACATCACCACGAAGTAGATCAGCAGGGGGATCGCGATCAGGACCACGTCGCCGGGCTTGGCGATGATCTTCTGCCCCTGCATGGAGAACATCACCACAATGGTGAAGATCAGCGCAATCAGCGTAATCGGCGAAATCTTGGGTATAAACCGCGCGTGATACCATTCCATCCCTTTGGCCTTCACCAGCACGAGTCGCGTGAACATCCCGGCGATGAAGGGGATACCCAGGTAGATGGACACACTCTGCGCGATCTGCCCGATCGTAATGTTCACCACGGCCCCCTCGAGCCCCAGCAGCGGCGGCAACTTGGTTACGAACAACCAGGCATACACGCTGAAGAAGAAGACCTGGAAGATCGAGTTGAACGCCACCAACCCCGCGCAATACTCCGTATCGCCCTTGGCCAGGTCATTCCATACGATCACCATGGCGATGCACCGCGCCAGCCCGATCATGATCAAGCCGATCATGAACTCCGACTGGCCGCGCAGGAAGCAGATGGCCAGCGCCGTCATCAGGATCGGCCCCACGACCCAGTTCTGCACCAGACTCAGCCCCAGGACCTTCCAGTCACGGAAGACGTCCCCCAGTTCCTCGTACCGCACCTTGGCCAGCGGCGGGTACATCATCAGGATCAAGCCGACGGCAATCGGCAGGCTGGTCTGCGTCCCGGCCGGCCGCAGCGAGCCGATCCAGTTGCCGCAAGCGGGCCAGACATACCCAAGCAACACCCCGAGACCCATCGCCAGGAAGATCCAGAGCGTCAGATACCGGTCTAAGAACGACAAACGTTTACTAATGCCATCACGCATGTTTTGCTCCATCGAATTAGAATACGGCCAACAGACACAACCCCGCGCCGACCAAGAGCACGCCCGAAACCACCCGCATGGCAGCATCCGCCTTCTGCCACCGGCAGGACGTTTTCCCCAGCGACACACCAAACAGAATCGCGGCCAACGGCAGACTGAACCCGATCGCAAAAGCCGCCATCAGGGCCATGCCCCACATCAACTTCCCCATCAATATGGTGGCGCCGAGCAAAATGAAGATGCCGGGATTGCACGGCAGCGAACTGGCCGCCACGCCGCCACCGAGCAACAAACCGGCCACCGCCGCGTCCCCGCATAAGCAACCAGCACGCCCATGGCGGGCAACGTGCAACACGCGCTGCCCACCGCACTGACCAAGCCGAGCAGGCCTGCCAACGGCAAGGCAGCCGGTCCCATGCTGGCAGCCTGCAACGTCGCCAGGGCCCATTGCAAAATTTCTTCCATAAACCGCCCCTATTTGCAACCCTTGGGGCCGCAACCGGCGGCCGCCGGGCCACACCCGCCCGCACTCGACGCAGCCGCAAACCCCTGGATCAACTTGGTTTCCGTGATCTCGCCCGTCACCGGCGCCATGCCGCGCCCTTTGACCATCACCAGCACGCCAGGTACGGATATTTGCGCAGCGACCTGTGCATAGTCACGCGAACCCGCCTTCAGCGTAAAAATGCCGATTTTCCCGCCATTCAACTGCGGTGCCATCGTTCGCACCGCGCCTTGCAACTGCGCCGTCGGGAGCTTGGCGGACACTTCATTGGTGCCTGGCAGGAACACAAAAACCCCCGCCGCATCCCCGGCCACCGTATTGAGTTCGGCCAGCGCGGCGATCTCCTTGATGGTGTTCGTGGTAGCCGGATTGTCAGCGGCAATGGCCGCCGAGGTTTGTGCCGGCGCGGGTAGCGCGGGATATCCGATTGATGCCGGCGCGGCGGACGCGCCGTTGTCTTTCATCACGGCCCGCGCGACCAGCACGCCGGCAACCAACAACACGCCCCCCCCCACCAGCACACGCCACCGGCCTGAGCCCGTCGCTCCGCAATTACACCCGGGGCCGCACGTTCCCGACGCTTGTGCCTGCTGCTCGTTCTGCTCGTTCTGCTCGTTCATTATCATCTTCCTTTCCTGCGCATTATGCGCCACAACGCTTACCTCGTGACTTGCCAACCTTGCAGCAACTCGGCGCCGACTTCGCCGGAGTAGTCGTATCGAAGACGCCCGCTGCAAACTGTTTCATGGCCACCATGGCGCCCTTTTCGACCATGTGCCCAATGGCCATCGCCTCGCGGATCGCTACCTCGTCGATCCCCATTTCCTTGGCCTTCCCGACGTGGTACGTCAGGCACGGCTGACAGTGCGCGCCGATCGAGGCGCCAATTGCGATCAGTTCCTTCGACTTCTCATCCATAGTGAACGTCCAGTCCCTTGGTGGTGTGTTAGCGGCGCTACGATGCCCGTTCCCGCTGACGCCGGCAGAGCTGTTTCGGCTCACAGGCCAACGCGGTTTTGAGTTTCCGCGCGTCCTGCGCGAGCAGATCATCGCCCTGCAACACGTTGACCAGCCACTTGAGTGCCGGCTGCACGAACTCGCCGTCCTGCCCCTCCGGCAACCGGAAGTACATCCATCGTCCCTCTTTACGCGAATCCACCAGACCGGCCTGGCTCAAGATGGATAGGTGTTTCGAGACTGTGGAGGGTGCCAGGGCCAGCACCGCGATGATCTGGCAGACGCACAACTCCCCGTCGCCCAGCAGCATCAGGATGCGTAGCCGTTGCTGGTCTGCCAGCGCCTTGGTCACGCGCAGGGTGGCCTTCATGGATGCACGGTGCATGCTAGCCTCCCGGGGCGCGCCCACAACAACAACGTCGAACTCAACACGACGGAGATGCACCCCGCCTCCTGAAAGATCACCGCCACCACCGGGGACAACAGCCCCAGCATACTCAGCGCCAGACCGACTACGTTGTAGATCATGGACAGGAAGATGTTGACCTTGATCCGTCGCAGCACCTTACGGGACATAGCCACGAACTCCACCACGCGCGTGAGATCGTCGTTCATCAACGTCACGTCGGCCGACTCGATCGCCACATGCGTACCGGTCGCGCCCATCACAATGCCCACGTCCGCCAGCGCCAGCGCCGGCGCATCATTGATGCCATCGCCCACCATCGCTACGATGCGTCCTTCTCCCCGCAATTCCTTGACCACCCGTTGTTTGTCTTCCGGCAGCAACCCGGCCCGGAAACCATCCAGATGGGCCTGCGTGGTCACGGCCTGCGCCACCACGGCGTTGTCCCCCGTGAGCATGAGGATCTGCCGCACGCCCAGTGCCTTTAAGCGGTCCACCGTCTGCGCCATCGCCTCCCGCACTTCATCCGCGATGGCCAGCAACCCCACCGCCTGCTGCCCACAGGCCACCAGGACCGCCGTCCGGCCGCGCTGCGCTTGCGCTCCGACCTCCGCCGCAAGGCGAGGTGGCACCTGAATGCCTTGCGCCCGCAGGAAATCCACTTTGCCGACGACCAGGCGCTCACCCCCGCTGCTTGCTGTGACGCCGAATCCGATCTCGATCTTGAACTCCGCAGGGTCCGGCACCGCCAGGTCGCGCGCGCGGGCGGCAGCTAACACCGCCTTGGCCAGCGGGTGTTCCGAGTACTTCTCCGCGATCGCTGCCAGTCGGACAATCTCTGCCTCCGTCATGCCAGCCGCTGCCACCACTTCTTCGACTTTTGGACGCCCGTAGGTCAGCGTCCCGGTCTTGTCCACCAGAAGTGTATCGATTTTGCCCGCCAACTCGAAATAGACGCCGCCCTTAATGAGCACCTGCCGCCGTGCCATGTTTGCGATGCCGGCGCTCACCGCGCTCGGCGTGGCAATGGCGAAGGCGCAGGGACACGCCACCAGCAGCACCGACACCGCTACCTTGAGGTCGCCCGAGGTAAAGTAGGCGATCATGGCCAGCAGCATGACCGTGGGGAAGAACCACACGGTAAAACGGTCGGCGATCGTCTGAATCGGCGCCTTGGTCTCCTGCGCCTCTTCCACCAGATGCACGATGCGGGCCAGCGTCGTGTCGCGGCCGCATTTGAGCGACCGCACGTCCAGCCGGCCGGTCTCGTTCATGGTGCCGGCAAAGACCTCGGCCCCCGCGGCCTTCTCCACCGGCATCGATTCGCCCGTAATGGGCGCCTGATTGACGGCACCCGCGCCCGCCGTGACCACGCCATCCACCGGAATCCGTTCCCCCGGCCGTACCACCACGATGTCGCCCACCTGCAAATCAGCCGCTGGCACCGTCACTTCCACGCCGTCGCGCCTGACCGTCGCAGTGGCTGGCGCCAACCGCAGGAGTTCCTGGATCGCACGGCGCGTCTTGTCCAGCGTGTAGGCTTCCAAAGCCCCGACCACCGCCATGATCAAGATGATCACGGCCGCCGGCCGGAACTCCCCGACGGCCACTGTTACCGCCAGCGCCACGGTCACAAACACGTTCACCGTGATCTTACCGCGCAACGCATCCTGGCAACCCGCGCGAAACCGCGGGACTCCGCCCAACAACACGCCCGCCAACGCCACGGCCGCGTTCAGGTACGCGGGCCCGATGTGCCAGTGCGCCAGCCCCCAACTCGTGAGGATCAACGCCAGGATCACCGCCGGGGCCAGGGTTAAAACCAGCACTTCCTGCCGCCGCTCCGCGCGCACATTGTCAGGATCGGAAAGCGACATACGCCGTTACGCCTTCTTCCCTGGTTTAACGGCTGCGCTCCCCTTGGCGGGCTTCTTTTCGTTGGCCGTATGGCACCCGCAGCCCGGGCCGCACCCCTCATTGCTCTTCAAGATCGACTCCTTTAATAAAGCAAAGAACCCCTGCTTCTTGCCCTTCGGCTCGGTTTTCGCTGGCATCGCATCGCTCCTTACATACTTCGTTATGTGTCGAACTATAGCACCATACGCGCCGCGCGTCAACAGGCTTCCAGCTCATCCGGCGGCGTCCGGAAGACGGCGGTACATCTGCGTGGGGATGAGGCGCTTCCGGGTTTGTGTGGGGATTTTTCATTGAAGGGGAAGCGGGGCCATGCTCAAGCCGCCGAACTGGAAGAGCCGACAAAGTATGCGACGAAGCGTAGACGACAAAGTGTGCGACGAAGTGTGGGACGAAGTGCCTGCTGCTCCTATCCATGCCACGCCACACTTCGTCGCTTTCTTCGTCC
>CAIOST010000175.1 GCA_903861045.1 uncultured bacterium
CATCGCGTACTTAAGGCGCGTTCGTCATAAGGATAAAGACCGTGCACCAGATCCGCACGGACAGTTCCAAATGGCTTCGCGGTCCCACGTTATAACCAGTTGCCCGCGCGTGCATTGTGGGCCAAAGGGGCGTTCAAGTTACGGATCTAGGCTAATGGACGCGAATGGAATGGTCGTGGTGCTTGGTTGCTGCTGGACGGGCGGAGGAAGGCGTGGGAGCTGGGAGGCGGGACGTCGGCCCCGCCGCCCCCGGCGGCCTTGCGCTGCGCGTGCCCCATAAAATCGTACATAGCAACTACCGCGCCGCCTTCTTCGGCTATCCAGCGCATGGCGCATGCTGCCGACAGTAGCCCCGGCCCGCCTCGGGCTGCGGGCAGCGCGATCCAAGGTGGCTATGATCAGGACACCGATCATAACAAGGATCTCGACGAAGATAGCACCGTAAATGGGTCCGCTTGCCGCAAATCATTGTCCAGCCCGCCCAGGATAGCAATCCGCCCTCGGCCCGGGGGCGGGCCGGGGCTACTGGCCGCAGCCTACGACCAACTGCGCGAGCGCCACAGAGCAGCGTCCCCCGTCTGAGATCAGGCGTCGGCTGGCGCATCCCTGTTCCCCTTGCTTTGCGTGGTAGTGTTGTAGGCCGCAACTCCGGTTGCGGCCCATTCCATCGCCAACGCGTCGGGCCTGGGCCTGGTCGCCAAGTCTTCGTCTCAGGTCTTATTCTTTAGGCTTGGCTGTGGCCGCATGCTCGCAACCGGCTTGGCAGCTATCCTTGGCCACGGCTGGGGCCGTCGTCGTTTTCGCCGCGTGTTGGCAGCTTTCGGCGCATGCGTCCTTGACCGGCGCTGCTACTTGCGTATGCTCGCAGCCGGCGGGGTGTTGGTTTTCGTTTTCAGCTTGCGCCTGCTTCGAGCAGCCGGTTGCGCACAGCGTCAGTGCCGCGCCGGCAAATACGAGCGCCGTGGTGCGTGCCAGGGTCATGGGGGTGGGCGTCTGCATGCTTGGTATCTCCTGTTTCATGGTTGTTGTGCTTGGTCTGTTAGGTGATTTTCGGCTGCCGTGCTGAGAGGGGGCTGGCGCGCTTGCGCCGGCGCACGATCGACGGGGATGAGCGTGGCCACGGCCTTGCGGCCGAAGAGCCAGAAGAGTGCGGGACGCACGGTGAAGTCGAGGATGGTTGAGGAGACCAGGCCGCCGATAATGACGGACGCCACGGGGTAGAGGATTTCCTTGCCGGGTGCGCTGGGGTTGAAGACGAGCGGTACCAGCGCGATGCCGGAGCACAGCGCCGTCATCAACACCGGCGTCAGGCGCTCCTGACCGGCGAGGGAGATGGTGGCAATGCTGAAGGGGCGGCGTTCGTTTTCGAGCAGGTGCAGGTAGTGGTTGATGAGCAGGATGGCATTGCGCGAGGCAATGCCGGCGAGCGCGATCAGGCCGACCATGGTTGAGATGGAGACGGCTTGGCCGGTGATTTTAATGAAGGCCACCGCGCCGATGAGCGCCATCGGGATGGACGCCAGTACCTGGCAGGCCAGGTTGAGCGACTTGAAGTGCAGGAACAGGATGAGGACCATCAGGGCGAGCGAGATGACCGAGAGGCCAAGGATGTAGCGGGAGGCCTGCTGCTGGGCCTCGAACTGGCCGGCAATCTTGAGCCGGTAGTTGGGCATGGCGTTGATCTTTTTGCGGATCGGCGCGAGTGCTTTTTCAAGATCGGCGACCACTTCGCTGAGGGGCCGGCCGGCAATGTTGTGGGTCACCGCCAGGCGGCGGGCATTGTTTTCGCGGCGGATGGAGTTGACCGAGGCGGCTTGGCGGACGGTGGCGACATCCCGGAGGTGGACCATGGCGCCGGCGGCGTTGGCGACGGTCAGATTGCCGATGTCGGTGAGGCTGTTGCGCTGTTCGGCCCGCAGGCGGATCACGACGGGGTAGTTGTTTTGGCCGTCAATCATCTCCGAGACGGCGTCATTGCCCATGGCCAGTTCGATGGTGCGGGCCAGCGCGTCCACGGTCAGCCCGTGTTGGGCGAGGCGGGCGCGGTCGGGGACCACGTCCACGAGGGGGATCAGCAGTTGCTGCTCGGTTTTCAGGTCCTTGACGCCGGGGATCGGCTTGATCGCGGCGTTGACCTCGGCGGCCAGGGCGCGCAGTTGGGCGAGGTCGGTGCCGTATATCTTGACGGCGACCTGCGACTGGGCACCGGAGAGCATGGCGCTGATCAGGTGGGCGAGCGGTTGCTCGACATCGTAGGTGACGCCGGGGAGGTTGGCATCGAGGGTAGCGCGGACGTCGCGGAGGATCGCCTCGCGGGAACGTTTGGCAGCGGGGTCGAAGGTGATGATGCAGTCGGACTGGTTGACCCCGTGGGCGTGCTCATCTTCGGCCGCGCGCCCGGTGCGACGGGAGACGGCCTTGACCCCCTTGATCTGCAGGAATAGCTCCTCGGCGCGGAAGCCGGTATCGGAGGCGACTTTGAGGCCGGTTTCCGGCGGCAGCACGACGTTGATTTGGGCAACGCCTTCGTTGAACTCGGGCAGAAACTGCTTGCCGGTGGTGGCTAGCAGCCCCAACCCGGCGACCACCAAAACGGCAAAGACGCCCAGCACCGCCTTGGCGTGGTGGGTGCTGAACAGGATGAGCCGGTCGGCGACGCGCTTGAGCCGGGTGACGACAAAGGAGTCGTGCGCGCAGTCGGTGCCGACCCGGTCGGGCAGGAGGTAGGCACACAGGGCGACCGTGACGGTCATGGCAACCAGCAGCGAGGCGGCGACGGAAACAATGTAGGCGAGACCGATCGGGATGAAGAGGCGGCCTTCCATACCAGAGAGGAAGAAGAGCGGCAGATAGACGACGATGACCAGCAGGGTGCCGATCAGGATCGGGGCGCGGACTTCGCAGGAGGCGTCGAAGAGGATCTTGAGCGGCGCCAGCCGCTGTGCCGGCGGGCGCAACTGGTTCTGGCGCAGGCGGCGGAAGCAGTTTTCCACGTCCACTACCGCGTCGTCGACCAGTGAACCGATGCCGACGGCGAGGCCGCCGAGCGTCATGGTGTTGAAGGAGAGGCCGCAGGCCGCAAAGATGATGGCGGTGATGGCCACGGAGACCGGGATGGCCGTGAGGGTGATGAGGGTGGTACGCCAGTTCATCAGGAAAATGAAGAGGACGACGACGACCAGCAGGGCGCCGTCGCGCACGGCGGCTTCGAGGTTGGCGAGGGCACGCTCGATGAAATCGCGCTGCGAGAAGAGATCGAGGTTGATCTCGATGTCGGGGTTGATGTTGGCGCGGAGTTCGCGAATGAGGGCTTCGACCTGGCGGGAGATGGTGACGGTATCGGCGGTGGGCTGTTTCATCAGCACCAGTACGACGCCGGGCTTGCCGTTAACGCCGGCCTCGCCGGTCTTGATTTCGGAAGGGCCGAACTTGATATCGGCCACGTCCTTGAGCAGCACGGGGCGGGCAGCGACATCCTTGATGTGCGCCAGCCGCAGCTCTTCCGGCGACCTAACCGAACCCGAAAGCGTGATCATCGGTGTGTTGGAACCAATGTCAATGGTGCCGCCGGAAGCGGAGACGTTGGCGTTCCTGATGGCGGCCTCCACTTCGGGCAGCGTGACTTCACAGGCGCGGAGCTTGTCGGCGTCCACCACGACTTGGAGTTGGCGCGGGGCGGCGCCGGCAGAGATGATCTTGGAAACACCGGGCACGGACAACAGCTCGTACTTAAGCCGGGTCTGCGCAAAGAGGGAAAGCTCTTCCAATGAAGTTTTGCCGGACTTGGAGGTGAGGCCGATGAGTTGAATCTGACCCATCACGGAGGAGATCGGGGCGATCTGCACCTTGACGTCGGCAGGAATCCGTGCCTGAATCTCCGTCATCTTCTCGGCGATGATCTGGCGGCGGCGGTAGAGGTCGGAGCCCCAGCCGAATTCAATTTTGACAATCGCCATGCCCTTGCCCGCGTCGGCCTGGACGCGCTCGACCCCGGGGACGCCGTTGACGGCGCGCTCGATGGGGATGGTCACCTGCTGTTCGATTTTCTCGGTGGTAAGGTCGTGGGCTTCGGCGATCAGCACGACCGTCGGCCGGTTGAGGTCGGGAAGCACGTCAATCGGCATGCGGCTGCCAGCGTAGAAGCCGAGCAAGGTGAGGCACAGCGCCAGCACGACCACCAGCAGCTTGTTGTGGAGGGAAAAACTGATCAAAAACTTCATCATGGGAAATACTCTCCGGCTCGTAACGGCACCTTACAGCATGCCAACACTTCAATGGTTGCAGCCGGCGTGGGGGTCAACTGCACCACCCTGCCCGGAGCCCTTTTGGACCGCGAGATGCAGTTGGAAGGCGCCGGCCGTCGCGATGGTCATGCCGTGCTTGAGCGCGCCGCCGGTGGCGATAACGGTGTTGGCTTCATCCTGCCAGAGGACGGTCACCGTATTCAGCGTGTAGCTGCAGGCCTTAACAATGACGACCTTGTCTGAGCCTGCATCCACAACGGCTTCATTCGGGACGACAAACACATCCGCAAACTGCTTCACCGGCACCTGGAGCAGGTACTTCATGCCGGGCCGCAACTGCCAGTTGTGGAACGTGCGCCCGTCGGTGACGGAATCGGCGAGGAGCATGTTCGGTACGAGCAGCGAGGCGACGGCGGACTCTTCGTGACTGCCGGAAAGCTGGGCCACCCGGAGCTGGGCGAGTGCCGGGCCGCCGCCCTTGATCAGTGGGATGGCGGAAAGTTCGCTGGCGGACTGCGCCGCTTTTTCGAGCATGCCGATTTCATCGCCGATCGGCCGGCAGAGTAGCTGCATGCGGGAGGAGTCGGCGAAGATGAGGAGCTGGTCGCCAGCGTGTACCTGCGCGCCGACTTTGACGGCGATGGATTCGATGGTGCGGCCAGCGGCTAGCGCGGGCGGCTTGATCTCCACGATTGGTTCGAGCCAGCCGTCCACGGCCGCTTGGCGGGCGGCCTCAAAGGAGAGGCCCTGTAGCATCAGGGACGCCGCTTCCACCCAGCGGCGCGCCAGGACCGGCTCGGCCTTGACGCCCGCCGCGATAGCGGGGTTGAGCAGGCCGCGCGCTTGGAGTTCGCCGAGGGCGGCGGCAGACCACGGATTGGCCTGGGTTTCCGCGGGCAACGCGGCGAAGGCGGCTGCGGCGGTTTCCGGCCAATAGCCGTTGGCCTGGAGGGCAGCGACCCAGTTTTCGGTGGTGGGGGCGACCGTGCCGCCCTGCAGCAGGCGGTCGATGGCAGCGGCGGAATAGCCATACCCGGCCAGGGTTTGCTGCCGAGCCGCCACGGCTTTCTCCATGCCCTTGACTTGCGCCTCAAGCTCAAGCATGGTCTTTTTCGGTATCAGGCTGCCGGCCTCGGTCTCGAGCTGGGCGGCGCTGAGGCGGCGCAGTTCGTCCTTGGCCGTGTCATAGGCAAGCCGTTCCTTGGCGCAGGCGGCGGCGGCTTCCAGGAGCGCCTGCATGTCGGGCTGCAGGAAGTTTTTGACCAGGGTAAGCTCGGGCGGCGCAATCGGATCCCGCACCAGCCGCATGACGACGGTACCCGGTTTGGCGAACTCGCCGGGCAGCAACTGGATCGCAGCGACCCTGCCGCCCAGTGGCGCGGTTACAACCAGCTCCGAACCTGGCAGTTCGGCCACCTGCGCCAGCACCGGCATGCAGGCGGTGTAGTTGGTGGTCGTGACCTTGCCGAAAACAATGCCGTAATTATGCATGGCCTCTGGTGAGAGCGTGATGCCAGCCGCACTGTTTTTCTCCGCGCTGGTGGCCGGCAGCGGTTTGGCCACGGGTTTGGCGGCGAGATGTTTAGCGGCGGGCGTAGCGTGGCTGGCACAGTCATGCGCCGCCGCCTGTTTGGCCACGGCGGGTTGGGGCGCAGGCGTAGCGTGGCTGGCACAGTCATGCGCCGCCGCCGGTTGAGCAGCGGCTGGTTTGGCCGACGGCTTGGCGTGACTGGCGCAATCGTGGGCTGCGGGTTTCTTGCCGCAGGCGGTTAATAGGATGGTGATGGCCAGCAGGCTGGTAATTTGCTTGATCATGGGAGGCTTTCCTTGTCCGTTTTGGCTGAGGGCGTAGAGGTTTTAGCGGCGATGATGGCCGGCAACATGGCATCGGTTTCCCCGGGGAGCAGGCACAGCGGCCGACCGACCGCCTGCTCCAGGTCAAGCAGTGCCTGCCAGGTGTTGACTTGGCGTGCGACGGCCGCCATCTCCAGCTCGCGCTTGCTGCGGAGCAGGTCGAGGTACCGCAGGAGGTCCATGGCGCCCGCTTGCACGGCGCGCTCGGCTAGCTGCAGGTTGCTGTCAGCCAGGGGCAGTAGGCGCTGGTTCAAGGCCTCAACTTGGCGTTGGCCAAGCCGGAAGGCGGCGGCTAACTGTTCGGCCTGGGTCAGGCTGCGCATGAGTTCTGTCTGGTAACTGGCCTGGGTGACCGTGCGCTGTTTGTCGGCCTCGGCAATGGCCTGCTGGTTGCGGTTGAAGATGGGCAGTTCCACGCCGAGGGTGAAGCCGAGCTTCTGTGTGCGCTGACCAGGCTCCTGCGAAAAATCAGAACCGATGGCCAAGTCGGGGTATTGCCGGGCCAGCTCCAGCCGGTACTGGCACTCCTCCAGTTGAAAACGTGATTTCAACTGTGCGAGGGCGGGATTATTGGCTTGCAGCAGTTCCGGCAGGGCGGCGTCCGTCTGCTGCAGAACCGGTAGCGGCGGCAGTTCCATGCTGGTGAGCTTGGACAAGGCTGGCAACCCGACGCCTAGCAGTTCGGCTAGGCGCGCCGTCGCCTGGGACAATTCCAGTTCGTCGTCCAGCCGGTTCAATTCTTCCTGCTGCATGGTTAGGGTGACGCTGTTGACTTCAATCAGGGAGGTGGTGCCGGCGGTACTGAGCCGCCGCGTGGCGGTCGCGGTCGCCCTGATCGCCGCAAGCAGTTGGTCGCGGATCTTCAGGCGTTCGTATGCCAGCGCCTGGCGGATCAGTGCCGCCCGCAGTGTCAGGTAAAGTTGGCGGTGTTGCGTAATCAGCCGGAGCTGCTCCTGGTTGGCCCTGGCCTGGTTGAGGTTGTCGCTGCGCCCCAGTCGTGGGCCGAGGGGGATGGCAAAACCGAGTTGCACAAACGGCTGGATCTGGTCTGCCACCGTGTCGGTCAGATTACGGCCGATCACCGGACCGCCCCCTAAGGTTGGGTTGGGCAGCGGCGTGCTGCGGTCAGCGACCGCCTGATATTTTGCATATTCCGCACGCAGCTCCAGCAGTTGTGGATGGCGCTGGCTCATCCAACTTGCCGCCTGGTGTAGCGACAAGCGCGAACCTGCCGGACCAAGCTGGGCCTGCCGCGCTTGGCGCACGTCTTCAAGCAGGCCGCGTTCGTCCATGGACAGTGGCTGGTACGTCCTGCATCCCGTTGCCAGCCCCAGGGCCGCCAACGCCGCGAGCGGCGCCAAAACCTTGCTGTAAGTCGAATTTTTCACTGCTTCTTCCCCTTGGACGGGTAACGCCTTTGTAGGCAGCAATTCTAATTAGGGAACTCGGCGGGGCCGGCGGACGGCATGCTCCATTCGCGTCCATTCGCGGTTCCAACTGTTGCAGCGCGCCCCTGCCCGTCACATTCCTGCGGCTGCGGCGGGTCCGGCGGCCCCGCCCTACCTGCCACAAGCATTCGCGGTTCCAACTGTTGCATCGCGCCCCTGGCCGTCACATTCCTGCGGCTGCGGCGGGTCCGGCGGCCCCGCCCTACCTGCCACAAGTCGTCGATTTATGACTGTGATTGGTAGCAGCTACGGGTGCGCGCCGGGGTTCGGCAGAACAGTCCCAAAGCAGGCCGCAGATTCGGCGCAAGCGGGATCAAGCGAGGTGCGGCGCAAGCGCGCACGCGACGCCGTGGGCGTCAGGCGATGGGGGGGCGAAATATATCGTTTACGACCGGTCCTATAATATGCGCATGGGGGTCACCCGAGCGAGTATCGGCATATTCCGTGTAAAGGGTGATGGCCATGTCGGGGGTGGTGACGACGGGCGTGTGGCACGCGCAGTAGCATGAGGCATCATCGGCGTTTTCACACTCGTTATGGCAGGCGTCCGCGACGCCACAAAACATTGTGACAAACATCATCAGCACGCTGATCAGCACCAGACACCGTAGGAAGAGCGTGCGTACGCGAGCTTTGGTAATGACGTATGACATGCTGAATTTACGTGATCCGACAAGGTACGCTTTGCAACGCGCCCAGCCGTTCAAAGCAACGGCGGCCAAGGCGCCTTTATAACAAGCACCATTTCTATATAGCATACCTGCGCCCTGGAAAACAATCGCAGAAAAATAACAGAAGGCCCTGATTGCCCTGACGCCCTGCGGTCCGGGTTTGTGGGGCTGTTTTTCATTGAAGGGCAGGCGGGGCCATGCGCAAGCCGCCGAACTGGAAGAGCCGACAAAGTGTGCGACGAAGCGTAGACGACAAAGCGTGCGACGAAGTGTGGGACGAAGTGTGGGACCTCCATCGTATCCACAGGCGATTTTCAGCTACGGATTAGGCGGATTTCGCG
>CAIOST010000176.1 GCA_903861045.1 uncultured bacterium
GTCGTTCCGAATGGTTTCTATTCCGCTTTCACGTCGTTTCCTCCATTCACAGGCTTCGCCTGTCGCGAGTGATTTATGTGCCTTTTGTGGCCAACATGCATGGTCTGCACCGATCCTGCCCGTGTCCAAATCCTCTGCCAACCAACACCTTGCCACTGCTAGCATACACAAAAGCGGCTTCTGCGGTTACCACAAAGCCCTTGCTACAGCCAGCCTGCGTTAGGTGGCGCTTCAGGAAAAGACCATGACTGCCGGAAGGCACGACCATTTGCAGGTTGCCAAGCCAACTCCTTTGAAGTAATATGCCACCATTAAATGGGGCTAGGTACAGTTGTAGGCGCTTCGTTGGGGAACGAGGGCGCCAGGACTGGACGGGGGTGTGGCACTACCATGGGTACATGCGAAATAAACGCGCAGGAAAAGCCGGCTGGGGGGCACACCACTTCCTGCGCCCTTTGCGTTCCAACGGGGCGTCTGCGGCCTGAGGAGGTCCACGTATGGTGGTCGCCGCTCGCGCCGCTGCTGAAGCAGCGCCGACTGCTCGAGCCGTACCTCTCCGCCGACGAGGCGGCACGACAGGCGCGCTTCCGCTTCCCACGCGATGGCGATCACTACCTCCTCCGCCGCGGCTTGCTGCGGGTGCTCCTGGGGCGCTACCTTCATACCCCCCCCGCCGACGTCCGGCTCACCTACGGCGCTCACGGCAAGCCGATGCTGGCGCAATCCGATCTCTGCTTTAACATGTCCGAGTCGCGCGGCTGCGCCATCTATGCGATCACGCGGGGCCGCAGCATCGGCGTAGATATCGAACAAATTCGCGACGCGCCCGCGCTGGACCAACTGGCCAGACAGCATTTCGCGGACGCCGAATATGCGCTCGTGCACGCCTGCTCGAAACACGCCGAGCTGCGGCATACCTTCTTCTGGTGCTGGACGCGCAAGGAAGCCTTTGTCAAGGCGCTCGGCGAGGGTCTTCACCACCCCTTGGAAACATTCGACACATCCGCGCACTACGTCCGCAGCGCCCGCGGCGACATGACGTCCGTCGCGTGGTCGCTGCACAACGTGCCGACGGCTCCAGGCTTCGCGGCCGCGCTCGCCATCGAAGGGAACCACCCTCTGCGCGTACAGGTCCGCCGACTGGCGTACGACGACGAGCGCCTGACAGGGAAGGAGCCATCACCGGAGGCATGAAAACCGGATACATACTTGCCGGTCTGGGTGTGCTGGGGGCTGTGGTGGTTCTGGCTGGGCTGCATCGGTTTCTGGCACTAGATAAACCGCTGGCCAGCGCGCGCTGCCTGATTGTCGAGGGGTGGCTGCCGCCCTTGGAATTACGGCAGTGTGCGGCCATCGCCATACGCGACCAGTATGAACTGGTCATTGTGGCAGCGCGCAAGGAAGCGCTGAAGGCCGATCCGTCCATGACCATACTCGATCGCGCCAGAGCGGTGCTGATTGCCAACGGCGTGGCCGCCGAAAAGATCGTGCTGGTGGGCGCACCACCCACTGGCAATCACCGCACCTTTGCTGCGGCCCTGGCCGTGCGGGCCTGGCTGAAAACCTTACCTGCCACGCCCAGCCAGGCCAATGTGGTCTCCGGGGGCGCGCATGCCCGCAAAACGCATGCGGCCTACCGGCGGGCGCTAGCCGGCATGGTTGAGCTAGGATCTCTCTCCGTGCGTCCAGACGCGTATAATCCGACCTGGTGGTTCTTATCCAGAATTGGCGTCCGGTATACGCTGCTGGACTTGGTGGGCTATCTCTATGCGCTCTGCTGGCCCCTGCCGGACGATGGCAGCGCACGCCCCGGATCTACACACTACGGAGCTGGCCCATGAGCGAAACGGCAAGCAATCCTAACGCCATTGCCGTCATTGGCATGGCAGGGCGTTTTCCGGGGGCTGGCTCGATCGAAGCCTACTGGCATGCCATAGCGGCAGGCACCGAGTGCATTACCCGCTTTTCCGACGAGCAACTGCTGGCGCAGGGGGTGGCCCGTGAACTGCTGCGCAAGCCCAACTACGTAAAGTCCGCGCCGATCGCTGAAGGTCTAGACCTTTTTGATGCCCCGCTCTTCGGGTTGACGAAGCGCGAGGCTGAGGCCACCGACCCCCAGCACCGCATTTTCTGGGAGTGTGCCTGGCAGGCCTTGGAGCGTGCCGGCTATCCGCCGACCGGCCTGACGGTGCCGGCAGGGGTATTTGCCAGTTGCACCATGAACCTCTATCTGCTGCAGGCCATGCGACAGAATCCAGAATTTGTGGACAATCTGGGCGCCTTGCAGATGCTCATCAGTTGCGACAAAGATTTTCTAGCGACCCGCCTCTCCTATCTGCTCAACCTGCAGGGACCGGCCTACACCGTCCAGACCGCCTGTTCCAGTTCCTTGGTAGCCGTGCATCAGGCCTGTCAGAGTCTGCTTAATTACGAATGCGATATCGCGATTGCCGGGGGCAGCAGCGTGCGCGTCCCCCAGATTGCCGGCTATCTGTACCAGGAGGGGCTCATCCTCAGTCGCGACGGTCACTGCCGCCCCTTTGATGCCGCAGCCTCCGGCACGCTCTTTGGCGAAGGCGTGGGCGTGGTCGTGCTCAAGCGCCTAGCCGATGCGCTAGCGGACAAGGATATCATTGACGCGGTGGTCATTGGCAGCGCCATCAACAACGACGGCAACCGCAAAGCCGGCTACACCGCCCCCAGTGTGGAAGGCCAGAGTGCCTGCATCGGCGCCGCGCTGTCGATGGCGGAGGCGCATGCCGAATCCATCGGCTACGTGGAGTGTCATGGCACCGGCACGTTGTTGGGTGACCCCATTGAGGTGCGAGCCTTGAGCCACGCCTTTAATAGGCAGACCGGCAAACGCAACTACTGTGCGCTGGGCTCGGCCAAGGCTGCCATCGGCCATCTGGATGCGGCGGCCGGCATCGCGGGACTCATTAAGGCGGTGCTCTGTGTCAAGCATCGCACGATTCCCCCGTGTGTCAATTTCCGCCGTCCCAACCCCGAATTGGATCTGCCGCAGAGCCCCTTCTATGTGCCGGAATCGGCCCGGCAATGGGGTCGCGATCAGCAGGTCCTGCGTGCCGGCGTCAGCTCCTTCGGCATCGGCGGAACCAATGCCCATGTGGTGGTGCAGTCCACGAACGCCGAACCGCGCAGTGCCAACAGCGGCGGCCGCTTTCTGATCGCGCCGCTAAGCGCCCGTAGCGAAGGGGCACTCCAGCAAAGTGCGGAGTTGCTTGCCCAGCATCTGAGCCAGACACCCACCGCCGCCACCCTGGCAGATGCCGCGTATACCCTGGCCGTCGGTCGCAGCGCCATGTCGTGGCGCAGGGCGGCGGTGGGCTGCTCCCAGTCCCTGGTGCCGACACTGACGGCTGCCACCCAACCGGTGCATGCGTTTAGTCAGGCACCCGAGGTGGTGATGCTCTTTCCAGGGCAGGGCTCGCAGTACCCGGGGATGTTCCGCGCGCTCTATCATCAGGAGCCACTCTATCGGCAGGAGATCGATGAGTGCGCCGAACGGCTAACCCCGCAGCTCGGACTTGATCTGCGTTCCCTGCTTGGCGCCGAGCAGCCCACCGACGAGCGCACGGCGCTGCTGACCCAGACCCGCCTGGCGCAGCCCGCGCTATTTATCGTGGAATACGCGCTATATCGGCAACTGGCGCACTGGGGCATCCGCCCGGCGCTCCTCCTAGGGCACAGCATCGGCGAGTATGTAGCCGCCTGCATCGCCGGCGTGTTTGACCGGAATACAGGGTTGTCCATCGTGGCCACCCGTGCGGCACTCATGCAGCAGCAGCCTCCCGGTTCCATGCTGGCCGTGGAGGCTAGCCGTGAGCAAGTGGCGCAGTTGTTGGGCCCTGAACTGCAGTGTGCGCTCGTTAATGCCCCGCAGAGCTGTGTCGTGGCCGGCAGCCGTGCCGCGGTGACCGAGGCGATGGCGCGCTGCCAATCGCTTGGCATCAAGTGTCGCATGCTGCACACCTCCCATGCGTTTCACAGCCGACTCATGGAAGGGGCCGTCGCCCCGCTGGTGGCCCACCTCCAAACCTGCGCCCTCCAACCGCCGCAGATACCGCTGGTATCCAATGTAACGGGCCAACTGCTCACGGCGCACCAGGCGACCGATCCGCAATACTGGGGGCTGCAACTGCGCAACACGGTGGCGTTCGACCAGTGCATGCAATCCATTCAGGGCGCGGGCCGACTCTTTATCGAGGTGGGTCCTGGAGCCGGGTTGCGCACCCTGGCCATGCGCAACGGGTTGCCCGCCGGAGAGTGTATCGGGGTCGGCCACCCGGCATCGGAAGCCAGCGAGGATCTGGAGGCCTTCTACCACTGCCTCGGGGCGGCCTGGTGTAAAGGGGTGGCCGTCGACTGGCAGGCCATGTATGCCGGACAATCCCGCCGTCGGGTAGTGTTGCCCACCTACCCCTTTGAACGGAAAAGCTATTGGCTCGATGCCCGGTCCACCCCAAGCAAGGAGGCCTCCGGCGAGGGCCCGCAGACCGCGGTGTGTAACCAGCCGCGCAAGGTGGACCCAGTCGCGGTGGATGAAACCCTCGCCCGTCTCTGGTGCGAACTGCTCGGGGTGGCGCAGGCCCGCGAACAGGATGATTTCTTCGCGGTCGGCGGCCATTCGCTGCATGCCGCCCAGCTTTTTGCGGCCATCAACCGTACGCTCGCCATCAATGCGCCGCTGGCGCTGCTCTTCAGCGCACCGACCTTTGGGGCGCTGCGCGATCAAATCCGCAAGTTGGCCGGGCCGGAAAAAGGGTGGCCTTCGCTGATGCCTATCCGACCGGACGGGTCACGCCCGCCGCTCTTTCTGATCCATGGCGCCGAGGGCAATGTCCTGCTCTATCGCGATCTGGCAGAAGCGTTGCCGGTGGAACAACCGATCTACGGCTTACAATCCCAAGGTCTCGATCAAGTATCAACACCGCTTACGACCATCAGCGAGATGGCACAGTGCTATGTGAAGGAGATCAACGGCCTGCCCTATAGCGGCCCGATCCTGCTCTGCGGCTATTGCCTGGGGGGCGCGATTGCCTTGGAGATGGCCCGGCTCTTTCGGGTGGCCGGCCGCCCCGTACTGCTTACCGCCATGATCGAAAGCTACAATCCGGCCTTCTTTGCCGCACGGCGCACCCCGGTGGTTGAATCGGTCATCCGTATGCAGAATGTCTATTATCATGTGCGCAATCTTGTCCGCGGCGGCTCGGCCACCTTCCTGCTACGCAAAAGCGCCGTCGAGATGCGCCGCATGCGGCTGCGCGCACTGGAACTGCTGGCCCAACTGGGACTGGCCAACGCGCAGGCCGCCAACTGCCTGCCGCACCGGCGGATTGCCCGGCTCAATGATGCGGCCTTTTTTGCCTACCAACCCCAGCCATTTGATGGCGAGCTCGTGGTGTTCCGCCCGTTTCGCAGCTTCTATGCCTACGCTGATCCGGCCTGCGGGTGGGGCACGCTGGGAGCCAGGATACGCCTCGAAGTGCCCAAGGTATACCCCCGCGGCATGCTGGTAGCCCCTTTTGTGCGCCGCCTCGGCGACCGGATTGACAGCATCATCGTCGAGGCACTGGAAAAGCAATCGTTGTCCTGACATCCGCACAGGACCCAAAACGGAGAATAGGCTATGTCGCAAGCAGTGTCCGCGCCAACCGCATACTTGTCAGAAAAAGAAGGTGGCGTCCGGTCGGAGGGGTCTGCCACCAGCCAACGCTTTGATCTGCAGCGCAGTGCGGCAACCCTGCTGGTTGACGCCATGCGGCAAACTCCAGACCAGACCGGCTTCATCTGCGGCGAGGAACAGCTACCCTATCGGGAGTTGCTGGCGCGGGCCGGCGCTATCGCGGCGGGCCTGCAACGCGCAGGTCTGGTCCGCGGCGAGAGTGTGGGCGTGCTCATGCAGCGCAGTGCCGATCTGCCCTGCACCTTGCTGGGCATCTGGATGGCCGGCGGCGCCTATGTGCCCCTCGACCCTCTTTTCCCCCAGGAGCGGCTGCAATATATTGTGGCCGACAGCGGCATGCGACTGATCGTGGCCGACCCGCGCAGCAGCGATCGCGTGCCCAAAGGTGCGGCGGCCATGCTGCTGGTCGACACGTTGAAAAACGCCCCTGCACAAGAGGCGCCGCTGCCCCTGGCTGCGACGGCACCCGCTTACATCATGTACACCTCGGGCTCGACTGGTAAGCCCAAAGGGGTGGTGGTGCCCCATGGCGCCGTGGTCAACCTCCTGCTTAGCATGCAGCAGCACCCCTTCGTGGCACGCGGAGCGCGCCTACTCAGCGTGACCACCTATGCGTTTGACATCTCGATTCTCGAACTGTGGCTCCCCCTGCTCTGCGGCGGCACCACCGTGCTGGCCCGTGCGCCCGCCGATCCGCTCACGATCTGGCAAGAGCTGACACAATACGATATCGGGGTGATGCAAGCCACGCCGGTCACCTGGCAACTGTTGCTCAGCGCAGGGTGGCCAGGCAAAGCCGACCTGATTGCCCTATGCGGCGGCGAGGCCTTGCAGCCGGCCCTGCTGCAGGCGCTGCGCCCCCGTGTCGCACAACTCTGGAACATGTACGGCCCCACCGAAACCACGGTTTGGTCAAGCTGCTGCGCGGTCGAAAACTCCGACGAACAAATCAGCGTGGGACGCCCCATTGCCAACACCACGTTTTATGTACTGGATGCCCGGCTTAAGCCGGTACCGCCCGGCGGCCGCGGGGAACTCTACATCGGCGGCAGCGGGCTGGCGCTGGGCTATCATAACCGCGCCGACTTGACCGCCGATAAATTCATCCCCGATCCCTTTTCGCATCTCCCCGGCGCCCGCCTCTATCGCACCGGTGATCTCGCCAGCGTCCAAGCCGACCAAACGTTTGTGGTGCATGGACGCACCGATCACCAGGTGAAGGTGCGCGGGTACCGCCTGGAGCTCGGCGAGGTCGAAGCCGCCCTGGCCGCCTGTCCCGGCGTGGCCGCCGCGGCGGCCACCGTCTGGGAAGAACAGGGGCAGCAGGTGCTGGCCGGCTATTATACCGTGCACCCCGGGGCGCACATCACGGCAGAAGATCTGCAGCGGGAATGCCGCCGCCGCTTACCCGAATACATGGTGCCAAGCCACTGCCTTGCGATCGAGGCCCTGCCCCTGACACCCAACCGCAAGGTGGACCGCGCCGCCTTGCCCAGACCGCCCAAGCACAAGAGCGTGTTGACGCATGAACCGGAGCAGGCCGGCTTGCAGCCGCGTATCCTTGCCCTATGGCGTGAGCTGCTGGGCACCGATGCCATCGGCTTACACGATCCGTTCTTTACCGTCGGGGGGAATTCGTTCACGGCCTTCCTGCTCGTACGCGGATTAAGCGAGTTGACGGGCAAGAAGTTCCCCTTGCTGGCGGCTTTTGAGCACCCCACGGTGAGTGCACAGGCCGCCTATCTTTCTGACAAACAGGGTAAAGACTCCCCCACGGCCGCGGTTCGGCAGCGCGCCCGGCGACAGCGTGCCGTCCTACATGCGTCTGGCACCGGAGACGTAGCCATTGTGGGCATGGCTGGCAGATTTCCCAAGGCGGCCAACTGCCCCATGCTGTGGCAAAATCTTTGCAACGGGGTTGAATCCATTACCACCTGGAACCGCGCCGAACTCGACCCGCTGGTATCGCCGGAACTGCGTGATAACCCCAACTACATTCCGGCGCGCGGCATTGTCGACGGGGTCGAGCAATTTGATGCCGCCTTCTTCGGGATCAACCCCAAAGAGGCGTGCTTTATGGATCCTCAGCTCCGGCTCTTTTTGCAGACAGCCTGGCACGCATTGGAGGATGCCAATGTGGTGGCCGGCGATCCGTCCCGACCGGTCGGGGTGTTTGCCGGCATGGGCAACAATTTCTATTACCACTACAATGTGTTAAGCAATCCCGCCCAGCTACAAGTCATCGGCGAGATTACCGCTGAGATTCTTAACGAAAAGGATCATATTGCCCCCATCGTTTCCTACAAACTCAATTTAACCGGCCCCAGCCTAAGCGTCCTCACGGCCTGCTCGTCCACGCTGGTGGTGGTCGAAAACGCCTGGCGCAGCCTCGTCACGCGCCAGTGCGATATTGCCATTGCCGGCGGCGTCGATATCCGTACCCCCCAGAAAAGCGGGCAGCTCTACGAAGACGGCGGCGTATTCAGCCAGGACGGCCACTGCCGTCCTTTCGACGCCTCGTCCACCGGCACGATGTTCGGCGAAGCCGTGGCGGCCATCACCCTGATGCGACTGGACGACGCCCTGGCCCAGGGGCGTCCGATCTACGCGGTGATCAAGGGCGCCGCCGTGAACCACGATGGCGGCACCAAAGTCAGTTATCTGGCGCCGAGCATCGAGGCGCAGATGCGCGTGATCGCCGAAGCGCATGAACTCTCCGGTGTCTCGGCCGATACCATCAGTTGCATCGAAGCGCACGGCACCGCCACACCGGTGGGCGACCCGATTGAATTCGAGGCGCTCACACGCGTCTTTAGGGAACAGAGCGACAAGCGCGGGTATTGTGCGCTGGGGTCAGTCAAGGCGAACCTGGGGCACACGACCACGGCCGCGGGCATCACTGGCGTAATCAAAGCCGCACTCATGCTGCATCACCGCACCTTGGTACCACAGATCAATTTTGCCACCCCTAATCCGCGCATTGACCTTGCCAACAGTCCCTTCTACATAGCGACAACCCTGCGTCCCTGGGAGAGCGGCCCCACGCCGCGCCGCGCCGGGATCAGTTCGTTCGGATTCTGCGGCACCAATGCGCATGTCGTGCTGGAAGAAGCGCCGGCCAGCGCCGTGTGCCCACCCGCCGAACACCACCCGCCACGCCCCCTGCTCTTCCTGCTATCGGCCCGTAGCACCGCCTCGCTGGATGCCGCGAGCGGCACCATGATCACCATGCTGCAGAGCAGCACGGACGCGGCCGGCGATACCACCTATTCGCTGGCCTGCGGCCGCACACGACTGGAACACCGTCGGGCCGTGGCCGCTCACTCGGCCGCAGAAGCCGCCGACCTGCTGCAGCGACGTACCCCCTTGCGCGTCGTGGACAAAAAAACTGACCAGAACAACATGCGCCTGGCGTTCCTGTTTCCGGGACAGGGCTCGCAGTATGTGAACATGGGGCTGTCGCTCTATCAGAAGGACCCACATTTTCGCGAGGATGTTGACCGCTGCGCGCACTATTTACAGCCGCACATGGGGCTGGACATACGCGAATATCTCTATCCGCCACCGGGCGACGAAGAGAAGGCCGCCCAGTCGCTACGGGACACCTTCTTTACCCAGCCAGCCATCTTCACCATCGAGTATAGCCTGGCACGCCTCTGGATGCGCTGGGGCCTTGAGCCAGCCGCCCTGCTGGGTCATAGCATCGGCGAGTTCGTCGCAGCCACGCTGGCCGGCATCTTTGATCTGGACAAAGCCCTGATGATGGTGGCCACCCGCGCGTCGCTGATGCAAAAGCTGCCGGCAGGCATCATGTTAGCCGTGCGCAAGGCCGCCACCGATGTCTTGCCCCTGCTGCCACCCGACCTTTCCATCGCAGCCATGAATGGGCCGCAGCTCTGCGTGGTGTCGGGACCCACCGACACGGTCACCTCCTTCCAGCAAGCGCTCGAAGCCCAAGGTACGGTCTGCCGACCCTTGCACACGTCGCATGCCTTCCACTCCAGCATGATGGAACCGGTTGTTGCGCCCCTGGCCGACGTGGTGCGCGGCGTCGAGCTGCGTCCTCCCCAGATCCCCATCGTCTCAACCGTCAGCGGCACCTGGCTAACGCCGCAGCAGGCCTGTGACCCGCTCTATTGGGCCACGCACCTGCGCCGTACCGTGCATTTTTCGCAGGCGGTACAGGTGTTGCTGCCGCAGGCGACTATGTGCTGCTCGAGTCCGGCCCCCGCACCACCACCGCCACGCTGGCGCGGCAACACTTCACCAACCCGGCGCGGCAGTCGGCCGTCAGTTCGTTGGGGGATGGCGCCAACGGGGCGGACGAATGGCTCGCTCTGCATACCGCGCTGGGCGAGCTCTGGTGTGCCGGTGTTGACGTGGACTGGGCGCACTACTACCGTGGCAGCGGCTACAACTGGTGCCGGCTGCCGCATTACCATTTCGATACCAAGCGCTTCTGGCTGGAGCCGGGTTATCTGCCGGGCGGCCGGGGCGCGGGCAACCAGCCAGCGGCGGCCGAAAGCAGCAGCACCGTCGCGACCGCACCGGATATAACCCTCTCTCCTCATGACCGGGTGGTAAACCGCATCAAGAAGATCCTGGCGGAGTTGACCGGGCAGGAGTATGCCACGGTCGAGCCCGGCGCGAGTTTTCTGGATATCGGACTGGACTCGCTGCTGCTGACGCAGTTGTCCCGGTCGCTCCAGGCGGAGTTCAAAGCACCGATCACCTTCCGTCGGCTCATGCAGGAACTGCCTACGTTAACGCTCGTGGCCGCCGAAATCGTGGCAACCACCCCCGCGGCCGGCAGCACGTCGGCCGCGGCCATCGCCCCGCGTGATGCCACGCCGGAACCTGCCCTCGCACCATCCGGCGCGCTCCTTCAGCGTATCGCCCACCTGGAAGCCATGATGCGGGCCGCGGGGCTTGATCCAGCGAGTGGAACGAATATCACGGCGGCCGCGCCCCTGCCCCCGGCTGCCGTTTTACAAAAGGGGGGCGCGACAACACAACCGCCCGTGGCAGGCGCCCGCCTCGGCAGGGATCCGAGCGGCAATCCAGCCTGGTATGTTCCTGATCCTCAGCATCCGAGCCAATATCGAAAGGTTACTACCTATGCATAACCAACTGACAGCCTCCGTCACACCTGGTGCCGCTGATGCGCCGTTTGATCCCTTCGCCGGACCAACAATCACGGCCGTCTATCCGCTGACACCATCACAGCGAGAGATCCTCATATCCTGTCTGCTGGATCCGGTGGCCTCGCTGGCCTACAACGAATCCTTTGCCGTGACCCTCCAAGGCGAGCTTGATGTGGCCGCCTTGGGCGCAGCGGTATCGGCCCTCTCGGCGCGTCATGACATCACGCGCGCCACCGTATCGCCGGACGGCACGTCGTTTTGCATCACCGATACACCCGTGGCCTTACGCGTGCACGATGCCGCGACACACCCAGATATCGATCCACGCACCAAGCTGGACGAAGTGATTGTGCAGGTGCAGTCCGTGCCCTACAACCTGCAAGCAGGACCGCTGCTGCGTTGCGGGCTGGTGCGGACCGCGGACCAGTCACATACCCTGGTCTTGGGCGCGCATCATATGATCTGCGATGGCTGGTCGCTGGACGTGCTGCTTCACGACCTGAGCCATCTATATGAAGTACACACCGGCCGTCGCGCCGTCGGCTTGCCGCCATGTCAACCTTACGGCGCCTTCATCGAGGCCGTCTCGCGGCTGCAGGAAACCGGCGCACACGCCGCGGCCCGCGCCTACTGGCTGGCACGCTTTGCAGAGGTCCCCGAAACACTCGACCTCCCGGGGGAACGCAACCGTCCGCAGCGCCGAACCTACCACGCCTTCCGTGTGACTTCCCGGATGACAGCGTCCGAGCTTGCGCCGCTTAAACTTGCGGCAAAAGCTGCCAAGTGCAGCTTTTTCTCATGGCTGCTCTCCGGCTATACCCTGCTGCTTAACCGGCTGAGTGGACAAAACGATATCGTAGTGGGTATTCCGGCGGCTACCCAACCGCTGCTGGGACTGACAGATGTGGTTGGCCATTGTGCCGCCTTTATGCCCATTCGCTGTAAGGTGGCACAGGACGATACGGTCAGTGCCCTCGTGCAGACCCTCCAGGGTGCGGTGGTCGATGCCCAGGAACACTACGCCTATTCCTATGGCGAACTCATCGCTGATTTGAAGCTGCCCCGCGATCCCTCCCGCGCACCGCTGGTGGCGGCGGCCTTTACCCATGTAGGGAAGTATGCCCGCCATCGCCTGGGTTTCGGCAGCGCCGAAATTAACTATGGCCTAAATCCCAGACATGCTGAGACCTTTGACCTGCACCTGAATGTGATTGAGGATGAACATGGCTTGGAGTGCCTGCTGCACGGCAACCGTGCCCTCTTCGATCGCAGCACCGCGCAGGTTTGGCTCTCCGACTACGTGGCTACGCTGCAGCAGATGGCGGCCGGCCTCCAGACACCGGTGCGCACGCTCCCTTGCCTCTCCGAGGCCGACCGCCAGCTCCAGTTCTCGCAATGGAATAACCCGATCCAGCACTATGCGGGCCCCCGCTGGCTGCACCAACTCGTGGAAGAACAGGTCCGTAAGACCCCGCATGCGCCGGCCGTCGCAGACACCACCACCACCCTCTCCTATGCGCAGCTCTGGCAGCGCAGTGCGACGATTGCAGCCGCGCTGGTGGCGGGCGGGTGCCAACCGGGGGATGTGGTGGGCGTCTGCATGGAGCGCGGCGTTGATCTGCCGGCCGCCCTGCTGGCAATTCTACGCGCCGGCGCCGCCTATCTGCCGCTGGACACCGATCTGCCGCTGGCCCGGCTCGGTTTTATGATTGATGATGTCGAGATGAAACAGGTGGTGAGCACCACCGCCACAGCCGGGTGCCTGCCCGCGGATACCATTTCAATCATCTGTACGGATACTTTGCCGGCGGCCGAAAGGCAGACCGTACTGCCGCAGCCCGACACCGATCCCGTGCAGACCACGGCCTATGTGATCTATACCTCGGGCTCCACCGGCAAACCCAAAGGGGCGATGGTGGGCCACGATGCCATCGTCAACCGGATGCAGTGGATGCAACAGCAATTCTGCCTGACCCCGCATGACCGGGTCTTGCAGAAGACCGCCTACAGTTTTGATGTGTCGGTCTGGGAGTTTTTCTGGCCACTCTGCTTTGGGGCTCAGCTCTATCTGGCGCCCCCGGGTGCGCATCGGGACCCGGCCGCACTGGCCGCTATCATCCAGAAACAGCGTATCACCATCATCCACTTTGTGCCCTCGATGCTCAATCTGTTTCTGGACGAAGCCGCGGCGGCCCACTGCCAGACGCTGCGCTGCGTCATACTCAGCGGCGAGGCGGTCAGCCTTGATCTAAAGCGCAAGTTCTACCAGCATCTGGCAACGCCGCTCTTCAATCTGTACGGTCCCACCGAAGCCGCGGTGGACGTGTCGTGCTGGGAGTGCCACGCGAACGACTCCTCGGATCCGATTCCCATCGGGGCGCCGATTGCCAATACCAGCCTCTATGTGCTGGGGCCCGACTTGACCCCGCTGCCGCTGGGTGCCCGCGGCGAGCTATGCATTGGCGGGGTGCAAGTGGGGCTGGGGTATGTGAATCGGCCGACCTTGACCAAAGAGCGGTTTGTCGAAGATCCGTTTGTGGCCGGCGGCCGACTCTATCGCACCGGCGATCTGGCCCGCTGGCGCAGTGACGGTGTGATTCAGTACTTGGGGCGCCTGGATTTTCAGGTCAAACTGCGAGGCATGCGGATTGAACCGGGCGAGGCCGAAGCGGTCCTGAAGGCCGATCCGTCCGTCAACGACGCGCTGGTGACCGTCTGGCAAGACCCTGCCGGACAGGCGCATCTGGTGGCCTATGTCGCCAGCCGTGCCCCTGCAGATCCGCTGGAAAACCGGCTGCGAGGCTGTGCGGATCGGCTGCTGCCGGCCGTGCTCCGCCCGTCACGCTATGTGATCCTGCCCCAATTCCCGCACTTGACCAGTGGCAAGATTGACCGCAAAGCGCTGCCGGCCCCTGTGCTGCAACTCCCCGCGCCGGTCGGCATCAGCGAAGGGCCTGACAAGACGATGCTGCCTCTTATCATGGCCATATGGGCCAAATATCTGCTACGCCCGACCTTCGACCCGGCGGCCAATTTCTTTGATCTGGGCGGCGATTCGTTCAGCGCCATTCAGGCTATGCGCGACCTGTCCGCCAGCTTGCAGCGGAGCTTGCCCGTCGTGACGCTGTTTCAGTTTCCCACCGCTGCCGCGCTGGCCGCGGCGTTGCAAGACCACGGAGAGGAAGCGGCCGCTGATCCCGAGTCCGAAACCCACCGTATCGAGCAGCGCAAGGCCTCCCTACGCCACAAGCACCGACCATAATGCGCCAGACGCCACAGGCGTCCTCCGGACGACCCGAAAGTCACCCCCATATCCCGCATCTCACCTCGTGGCCGGGCGGGGGCCACGCGCGCTGCGAGCCAGCGTTCCACGCCGGCAAGGTGCTGACGCAGTGCCAGGGCGCAGAGGATCCCGAGCGCCGCCCCCACCGCAGTATCCGCCACAAAATGGTGCAGCGCGCAGACCCGGGCGGCTGCCATCAGCACCACCCACGCCGCTTCTATGGGGCCGCACCAATTAAGGCGCGGAAACGGAACCAAGTACACTGGGGAAACCAATACCAAAACTGCTTCAATGGGGCCGCACCAATTAAGGCGCGGAAACAGACCGACCGCCAACTGTGCAGGACGCGGCGACTGCGAGCTTCAATGGGGCCGCACCAATTAAGGCGCGGAAACCAGTGTCGGCACGGCGGCGCACGCGGGGATGTTAACGCTTCAATGGGGCCGCACCAATTAAGGCGCGGAAACTATTGGATGGCACAAAGTATCTGTATGCGGAACAACTCCGGCTTCAATGGGGCCGCACCAATTAAGGCGCGGAAACATGATTATCGGACTGAGTATGTGGAACGTGCTGAGGGGCTTCAATGGGGCCGCACCAATTAAGGCGCGGAAACTACGCTCCCTTCTATGCGGGTTTCAACGCCCTTGGAGCTTCAATGGGGCCGCACCAATTAAGGCGCGGAAACCGCTGGACGCCACGATGGCGCACTTGGTGAAAGTCATGCTTCAATGGGGCCGCACCAATTAAGGCGCGGAAACAATGATGGGAGCCGGCTCAGGCAAGGAGTTTCACCACGCTTCAATGGGGCCGCACCAATTAAGGCGCGGAAACGCCGGTCCGTTTGACCTGTTCGGCTGCAAGGGCTTATGCGTAGTAAAACGAGCGACGGCGTTATCGTGGCATAAACGCCGCCCATTCGTCAATGCGTTTGCGGCAATCAGCGCGATTTGACACAGCAAATCCGGGCGTTTCGAGCGGGTCCGGCAGTTTTGTCACCACGGCACCGCTCGCAACCGCCGCGCTACACGATTTGGGAGCGTATTTCCGGTGCCCACTTCCGGCCGACAAAAGATATTTCCGGTTCCGGCCGCTGTCCGTCCACCACACCCGCGTCCAGAAACAAGGTCTGGTCTTCCTCGCGATGCAGTCGTGCCCGCACCGCCTCTTTCAAGGCGTGTAGTTCACGCGGATTAAGTTGGCAACAGAAGACGCTATATTGCACCCGGTCGCCGGTATCGCGCAGCAGTTTGAAAACGCGCGTCCGGCGTTTATCTTCCGCCACATCGTAACTGACCAGATAGAAGCGCCGGGCCATGGGTCACCTCGTGGTTATGCCGGTGTAGGCTGGAATGTCGCCGCGCAACCATTTCGCGAGCAGGCGCGCCTGCAAGCGCACCACGGCACGCCAGGAGCAGCGGTAATCAAAGATGGGGTGCGTGATCAGTTGATCCAACCGCGCCTCGTAGGCGCGAAGGAAGGCCTTACGCGCCGCGGGTTGCATGGCGCAGCCGCCGGCGCCGCGCACGAAGTCTTTCTCCGCTAGCATGCCGGTGTTGACCGCCGAAAGCACGGCGCTGTCCACAATCAGCGGACGGAACTCCTCCATCAGGTCGAGCGCCAGGGCCGGCCGGCCATGCCGCGGGCGGTGATAAAGCCCCCACCACGGATCGAGTCCTTCGGCCAGCAGCGCCACCGTGCACTCCTTGGCGAGCAAGGCATAGCCGAAGGAGAGCATGGCATTCACCGGATCGCGTGGCGGACGACGATTGCGGCCAGCCTCAGCAAAGGAGGACGCAAACGCTGGCGCGGTCAGCATCAGGCTAAACGCGCCGAAATAACTGGCCGCTAACCCGCCTTCGATCCCGAGTAGACTTTCGCAATCCGCGGCCGCCTCCACGCTCGCAAGTTGGCGTCGCATGGCCTCCAAGGCAGCATCGGCCTGGCTGTCCGCATTGCGGCGCAGCAACGTGCGCTGGTTTTGCGCCTTGGCACTGACTACGGCTTGCGCAAAGCGCAGGCGGCGGCCGTCATCGCTCGCGACGGCAAACTGTGCGGCCCGGTCGTAGGCATTGCGCAACCCCTGCCCCTGCGTGATGCCATAGAACCACCCGCCCATGGAGAGGTGCACGATGGGGACGCCATTCTCAATCAGCCAGTGCAGGGCCGCCGGAGTCACACTGATGGCGCCACAGAGCACGATTTGCGAAACATCCTTGAGCGGAAAGCGGCCCAAGGCTTGACCGCCCTTGGTCACTTCCACGGCTTCGCCAGCCTTGCCCACGCGCGCCCCCTGTTCCTGGACATAGAGCGGCAGGGCATCATCGCGCGCCGGGTAGAGCCTACGCACATCAGCCACCGGTTTGTCGGGATCCCCCAGCACGCGGGTTTCGTCCGGCAGGCAGATGCCGGATAGGGAGCAGCCATGGCACTTGGGACTGTCGTCCAGCGGCGGCGGGCGTTCGGTGCGCTGGCTGGTGGCGCGGGCCTCGGACAGCAACAGACGGGTACGGGCCTCGAGTTCTGGCGTGAAAGTCACATGGACACGCTGCCTGGCCCGCGCAAAATAGAGCAGTCCATGGTCGCAGTTATGCCCGTGCTCACGCAGGAGAAGCGCTTGAGCCATCAGTTGTACCCGCTCCGGTTCATAACTGCGTAACGGATTGTCCGGTGGCGAACCGCGCTTGGTTTCGACCGGCACGGCCAAGCCCCCCTCAATCTCCACCAAATCAAGCTTGGCGGTAAGACCCAGCGTCTCGCTACCAAGACTAACACTACGGGCCACGGTGGGCGGTTCATCGCCACCCTCGACCGGAGGTGGCGGCAGCGCATCGTCCTCCGCATCCACACGTTTATGCGCGCTGCGTCCTTCGTCGGTGTAGAGGTTGTCGTCCCAGCGCCCGTCCACGTGCATCAGGTGGAATAGCCGCGGGCAGTAGGCATACTCGTTGAGCATGCGTACGGGCAGAGGCTCTGTAGTGTTACCGGTCATGGGGCTTATCTGTTACGGGCGCTCCGGCGGACTTTGCGTCGTCCGAAGCAGTGGGATGCCGCATGAAGGTGGCGAGTTTGTCGCGCAGGATCGTATCGAGCCGGAGCTTATCTTCGGGGTAGAGCGAGATCAGGCGTTTGCCGGCATGCATGTAGAGGTCTTGTTTCAGGTACATACCGGCCTTATAGCGCGGGGTATCCATACCCCAGTATTCGATATAGACGTCGTATTCGGGCAGGTAAAAGTCCGGGCGGATTTGGAACCCCTCGATGATGCGCAAGCGCGCATCATAGCGGTAGGCGATCCGGTTGGCGGCCAGCCATTCGGCGATCCGGCGTTCGCCATCGGACTGTACCAGCGTACCGTCCAAGGTACGAATCTGTTTCTGGTCCTCGATTTTCGTCTCGGTATTGCGCCGCTCGGTGCAAGTTTCATCGAAACACGGATCGCAGAGCGTGCGCTGAAAAAAACGCTGACTGCGGGCATACTGCCGCACCTGCGGGTGGGGATCGACCAGCAGCGGCAGCAGCGTATCCACGGCGCGTTGCGCATCCACCACGCCCGCCAGCTTCCCCAGCGCCGAAGCCGCGAGCCGCCGCACCAGCGGTGAAGGCGAGGCACAAAAATCAGCCAGTTCGGCGAAAGCCCCAGCCTCCGCGCTCTCGCCCAGCGCCTTTACGCGCGCCGCCAGGGTCCGTTCCGTTTCGTAGCGCATGCCCACCCCCTGTCCGTTCTCGACGACTCGTTACGTCGGGCCGACTCCACTTCGTCTGCATCTGCCGACTGTAGGGAGTCCTCCGGACGAACCGAAAGTCAACATTCCCCTTGCACCCCCGTAAACACCCCCAGCCCAAAATGGCTAGCATACCCCAGACAGAGCGGACCAGCAACCGGTGCAGCAAAGGTGAGGCGCAGCCCTAGCGGACGGGTCTGTGGCGGGGCTTTATCCGGGCGCACCCGCACAAACTCCAGGAACCGGCGTTCCACCAGCACCTCGCGGGATAGCTCCTCCACGCGCACTGGCACGGGCAGCCCCCTACTCGCGCACTCCGCCTGCACCTGGCCAATGAGCGAGTTATTACCAGATGGTTTGAGATGGCGCGGCGCTAGGAACGGCGTGCGACTTTCCCAGACCGTGGCGGTTGCCAACTCGGCGGGATGTGCACCACGTTGGTCACGAAGCTGGCGACGAATCGTAACCAGACTGCCAAACCCGGCCAGGCTTACGACGATCTCTGGCAGGTCTTTGCCATAAGTGCGCACGATGCGGCCGAGAGCCTGTTGCGCCACGGCATCGAGTCCCATGGGGGCGTACACCAGCACGTGTTCGATGCGGCCATCGCCATCGAGATCGAGCGGCAACCAATGAGCATGGCGGTGACCCGCCAGGGGGTGGTGCGCTGCGTCGCAGCCGCGCAGAGCCAGACACTGCCCGTTGGTACGGCGCACCGCCGCATCGTGCAGGCGTTCCATCTGCGGCAGGGCGCGAATCAGCAACGGACAAAACTGGCCACTCTGGGTGTCCGACGCCAGTGTCAGTAAGGCCGCTTCGACCGTGGGGCGTGGCAGGTGTGCCGTTCGGGGACGGGCCACGGCCGGTTCCAGGGCATCCGCACGGCGCAGATAGAGGATGCGTTGCGATCCCGGCGGCTGACTCCACCCCGCCTTTTGCAACGTGGCGGTGTCGGTGCAGAGGCAGGCGAGCAAGTCGGCTGGATAGGAGGCTTCCAGTTCTGCGCGTTTTTTGGCGGTTAATGTACCCGCCGCGGTCAAGGCCGTGGCCAGTTCCGACGTACGCCAGGCCGTGTACTGTTCGGCGGCCAGCGGCGCGAAGGAAGCGACCTGCTCCCAACCGGCAGACACCGCTTCACCCCGGATATGCGGCCGTGACCACTCCTGATCCGGCGGCACGTCGCCGATCAAGGCCGCGCTTACCCAGCTTTCCGCCCGGCCGAGATAGGCCAGGCCGGCGGCCAGTTCGCGCAGTAGCGCCGTTTCATCGTCTGCTAGCGCAACGTCCCAGTGAACCAGGAGCGGGGTGTCGGGGTCGCTCAGACGCAGGAAGGTATCCAGCACCTTAGTAGTCTTCTGGTTCGCGCCTTCTACGATTGGCATGTAGTGCCGCGTATGGGCCACCGCGCCCTGCGGGAGCGCAAACTGCGGCCGGACCGAGGCCAGTTTTTCAATCAGTTGGCGCGCGACCGGCGGCAGCTCATCCACCGCGCCCGGCCAGTGCTGTTTCGCAAACCCTACCGCCAGCAAGGCGCGCAGCAGGCGCCATGGTGCCGGCGGCCACTCCACAGCACCCTCATTCACATGGCGATACCACGGCGTGGCGTGATAACGCCCCGCCGTAAAGCGGATGGCAAGTGTAGGCATGGTGATCCCCGGTTAGGCGTCGGTGGCAGGTGCGGAGTCAGCATTCTTCTCACCTTTGGCGGCCTTCTTGGACGACCCCGTAAAGGCCACGGTGGTGACACCGTTATTGCCGCCAAACATCTTCGCGCAAGCCGCGATGGCAGCTTTCAGATCCGCCTCCAGTTCCTGCATTTTTGGCAACTGGAAGTCAGCCGGGCTGCGAGCCGCGAAAGCGTATGTCGGCAGGACGCACAGATCGCAGGCCGTGCGCAGGCGCAGCCCCCCATCCAGCAGAGAGCGGATCTTATAGAGAGCCAACAGGATCAGGAGGTTCGTGGCCTCGGGCTGCAAGCCATAACCGCGAAGCTGTTCCAGATCGAGGTTAAAGAAGGCCGTAATTTCGGCGGCGGTAAACTCCTCACGGTGGAAGGGAACGTTGCCAAAGCCTTTGCTGGTGTCGCCAGAAGGATCAACATGATCATTCTTCACACCACCAGACGCGGCGACCTGAATATGCTTGGCCTCGATGCTGGATGACAAGGCACGGGCGATGCGCAAGCGCCCACCAGCCAACTCCTTTTTTGCCAAAAAGACTCCATGAATTAAGGCGTTAGCATCGTATTTGATAAGGACCTCTGCCAATAAACGCCGATCAATCGGTCCAGTTGCGAGAGAATTTGTCGCATCGCGAATGGTGTTAAAGAACGTCTTGTCGCCACCTTCCAAGATATACGGGCTATTGATCCGATGGGCATCTGTCAGAGAAGATGTGAGATATTTTCCGTTCTGTTCCACCCGCACATAGCTCAGCCCCTTACAGCCCTGCTTCAGTTCCTGTTGCCCCTCGTCCCAGATCTGGAGTTCGAGGCGGTTGGCCATGCTCTGGGCGCTTTCGACGAGGAGGCAGTCGGTATCGCCGGCCTGATACGTGGCGGCGCCGAGGTCAGGAAAGCCGGTGGGTTGGAAGCGTGTGCCTTGCAGCGGCTGCAGCGGTACATCGAATAGTAGGCGGCGGGTGTTATTCAGTATGGACAGGTCGATGCTCATGCGTGGACTCCTTCGTGGTGTGTGGGTTGTGATGCGGTGGTAACGTGACAAAGTGTATCTGCCAGCCAAGCGGCTGAATCCGGATGAATCGGGAAGACGAGGGCCGCCGCCAGACGCTGGGCATAAGCCGTGTCTGCAATGGCGGTGCGAATATAGGGGCGTAAGCCTGTAGCAGTCAGACGGCGTGCGGCAAGTGTCAGCGCTGCGGCTGCATCACCACCCAGCAGACGCTGAACGATGGCGGGATCGGTCTTTACGCGATACTCGGTGCCACGAACCATGCAAGGTACTGGCATGTGGGCCAAGCGTAGAACCCCATAGAGCGCCAGTACAGCCTTGTCGTCAGCGGTCACATCCGGGAATGGCAAGCGCGGCGCATCCTGCCACTTTAGCGCCATGAGTGGACCGGCGAGCGCCAGCACACGGGCTTCATCAACCTCCCCCCGCAGGAAGCCAGCCATGTCAGCCAGCGGCGCGTAATGCCCGTAGCCGGCGCGCAAAGCGAAGCGACCGTTGTGCAGACGCCGCCGCACGAGGGCGCTGGCGTCACGCAGAAGGGAGCCGGTGGTGGCGACCACTTCAGGGCCGGCATGCGCGGCGAAGGCGTGGGTGTTCCAGGACTTATACTTCTGGTCCCATTCGAACGGCAGGAAATGGATACGCACCGGCTGCTTGTAGTCTGCCCGTTCATCCTCCTGCACGCCGACCTGTCCAGCCAGCGCCACGGCCAGGCGCAGTTCGGGAGAAGGCGGCAAGGCCTGCAGCCATTCGACAGGCAGCTCGCGCAGCGGATGCAGGAAGGCCTCGCCTGCCTTTTTAGGCGTTTGCGCTAGCAACGCTTCCGCCGCGCCCATAGCAAGTAGCAGATTTTCCCACGTTCTGGCATCACGGCCATTGCGGCAGGTGGCTAACAAGGCTTCGTCGCAGCGACGCGCGGCAGATTTCCAGGAGGCGGGGGCATGCTCATCGGAACGCACTTTCATGGTCAACCGATCAATCCAGAGCGCCGCATGGTCGGCAAGCGAACGTCGCGGTTGCGGGCGCACGGCCCAGCGAGCCAGCGGAATGGCGAAATTGGCCTGACCGTTACGCTCAAGAAAAGCGACCCGGTCGAAGGCGCATATACCACGAGCAACGCCCAATCGGCCAAGAGCCCTGGCTGCATCCATTGACCGTGTCACTGCGGTTTCTTCAAGGCAAAAACGTCCCTCAGCAAACAGTTTGCGTATGTCGGCGTAAGTAGCAGGTTGCGACCATAATGGTAGCCACTGCTCACCGCGAGGCGCGCTCTCACCGGTTGCGGCGGATCCATGACCAGCGGATGTTCCATGCATGGCAAAGGGCGCAGAAGCCAGCGGCATACGATCTGTTTGCATACGCCTTGAAAGGGCTGCGGCAAAAAGAAACGCGCCTTCGAGCATAAGGATATAGTCCCACGAATTGACTCCACTATCACCCGAATATCCCGTGGTGGCGTTGGCACCGCCAGCATTCCCAGGCAAGAACTGCCCGATGGCGTTGCTTTTCAGGACCCGCGCCGGCGTACGTGCAAATAGAGCCGTATCGAGCGTTGTAGGCGCGACCGGCACAGCCTGCATATCTGCAAGACTAAACATCGCACCAAGGTGCTGCATGAAGTTGATGGTGAAATCCAGTCGGCCATCGTTGCCACCTGTACCCAAAAGCGATGGATAGGCCGGGTCGCCGTTTGCGTCCAACACCACAGCACATTCCACCCAGCCAGCCAATGCGCCACGGCCAAGTCTGCGGAACGCCTGGAGCATGTCGAACTTTTCCTGATTGGCCGGGCGTTCAGGTCGGTCCTTGACCACTTCACGTGCCAGCGCAATCGCGAATCGATACGCCTGGGTACGAACTGATGAAGAAGTGACGATCTCGTCAACAGGCTTGCGATTATCACCGGGATAGAACCCACTGCCGCCATTCCATGGTGCGACCAAAGGGCTCGGCGCGTACTCTTCCAGGAAGAACCGCCGCAACTCCTCCTCGTTGAGGGTTGTGGCGAGCAGGGCGTGTTCATCCTGCCACCAGAGGCGGGCGGCGGGATCTTTCTGTTCTGCGACCAAGCGCAGGATGCCGAGGGCTTTAAGGTAATGAGCCAACGGCGCAGGGGCGCAACCGGTGAGATGGTGCACATGCATGCTCATTAATTTGACCCTTTCAAACGTTTTGCCGCCTCTATTTCACGCAGGTAGTTTTGACTGGAGACAATCGGCCGCTTCAAGCGTTTTTCAAGCGCCTGGCGCGCGTCCCCGGCGATTCTTCCACCGGCATGTGCATCAGCCTTTAGTTTCGACACGCCCCGAGACTCCTCCTGACGATGAATCTCCGTGGTCGAGCGTTCGCCCAGCATGGTGAAGATCAACTCGAAATCATCCATGTGGTCGCGCAGGTTCTCCCGCTTGAGCCCCTTGAGCTGCTTGTATTCCGACGGCGTTACACCAAAGGCGGCTTTGGATATCTCCGCCGTGAGGATCTCGTAGTCCCGCTCCTCGGCGGCGCCACGTTTTTGCCATTCGTCGGTCAATTCCTCACGGATGGCGATGCCGCGCATACGTTTCTCGATCCAGTCGTCGCTGTACCCTTTAAGCTTGTAGAGCATCCTGGTGCGTTTCGTGGCCAGTTCCGGATTTTCGATCTCCTGGACCCGCTCGAAACCTACTTTGGCCAGCCAACGTTTGAACGGTTCGGCCTTGGTGGATGGTATGGACTGAATAATGCGGAATAATCCTTCGGCAGTCGCGCAATCGGTTTCGTAATACTTTCGGTCTGCTGCAGGTAATTTCAGTCCGTGACAAAACGTCACGACCTCACTCCCTTCCTCAACCAGGCGCTGTTTCAGTTTCCGCCAGTATGCACCCGCGTCCGGGCTGTCCGTTAAAGCCCCTACCACGTCCACGACGGAGAACCACCACTCGTTTTCATGGAGCAATCGCCTGACCTGTCGTCCTTTGAAGACGGCAATGGTTGTCAGGGCGTCGACCGTCTTAGTTTTAGCCTTATTCATGCATTTTCCTCCCGTGACGCGCGGATATCGGCCGCGCGTAGCATCGTTTCCAACCAGGCCAGCGCAAAGGGACCGTGGTGCGCCTGCAGGGCCAGCGTGCGTTCACGCCAACTGGGGCCATAGCGGCCGGAAAGGCCGAGCATGGCCGGGGCTAGGTGGAGATCGAGTTCAACCACGGTCTGTTCCGCGCCTTGTACATCCATGAGGCGTACCGGCGGCAACTCGTCGCCTTCCTTGATGCCGCGGATCGGCAGGCCAGCCTCGTCGGCGGCGGCCGTAGCCTGGTCGGCCGGACAGGCGTGCAGCGCGGCGCGGACTTTGCCGTGGTGGGCGCAAACCAAATAGACCAGCAGGTTGAATTGCGCCGGTGTGAGGGCGCGCAGCTCCGCACCCAGGGAGGCGGGAATCGGTGCGGCTGGTGCGGGCTCCACCTGCAATACCTGCGCATCGATCAACGCCCGACAGCCACCCAACAAGGCCGGATGCTGTTGGTCAACACGCGCCAGCATCTCCAGCAGCGCCAGCGCGCTGGCGAGTTCGTGCCGCAGACCAGGTGTGCGAGGTCCGCTCCAGGCCGCTGGAGGCGCCTTGGCAAGATCAGGCGTAGCCTGCAGGCCAGATTCTGGCGCAGGGTTAATCCGGCCACGGAAGGACGGATGTACCTTGCCAAGGTCATGATAGCGTCCTGCCATAGAAAGCAGTGCTACTAAGTCTGCCGACAAGCCGGTATTGGTTGCAATCGCGACGCACTGCGCCGCTACGGCGGCACCATGCCCAGCGATGGTTTGATATTGCGCGGCTTCACTGAGGCTTTCATTATCTTCACCCAAGGCCGTGCAATCATCCGTCGGGCTGCCCGTTGATACAACCACCGTGATCGTGGGCGTGGCTTTCTTCGACTTCTCCCCGGTAAACCCCGTCTCAACACTGTACCCGCCGAGCGCGGCACGCACCAGGACCAGCCGACCGGGATATACCTCTTGCGGCTTCGGCTGGCGCCAACTGTCCGCTAAATAGTCCCAGACAAAGAGCTGTTTTACGAACTCATCCTTGATCTTACCGCCGCTGAATAACCATTTATGCGCGAGATACACCGGCACCGCACAAATCGACGCCTGCGCAGGTTGTAGTTTTTCAGAAGGCAGCTCACCCTCCCAGTCGGCCCAGAAGACCTGACAGTCCCGTTCCTGGCCAGTTCGGATAAATCGGCTGATATCAAGATCGGCCCCGGTCAGGTCGGGCGTGGTGTCAAACAACTCATCCAATTCTTTTCGTAGAAGCAGGTTGCGCGGATCATAGGGGTAGAGCGTTTGGCGCTCGGCTGGCGCGAGCGCCACCTCAAAGTCTTCTAGTGTTTTCTGCGCTACATCCGTTAGCCGCGCGAGGGCCTGCCGTGCAGCCATTATATCCGCGGGTTCATACGGCAAAGCGTTCTTTTCATCCAATAGGGTTTGATCCAACACGATTACTTCGGCATGGCCGCCATAGCGGGCCGCACGGCCGAAGCGCTGGACCAGACTGGGCCACGGGGCCAGGTCGGTAATCAGGCAACCCGCCGAAATATCCACGCCGGCCTCAACAACTTGTGTCGCAACGATTATCAGGTCAGCGCCCGTTCGACAATGTGCGCGGGCAAGAAACTCTTCCCGCCAGGCCTTCCGCTCAACGTTACGAAAGCGACTATGGATTAAGCGTGCATTTTTGCCGGTACGTCCCTGTTTAATTAACGCCTCATAAACCTCGCTGGCGCGTTCCACGCGGTTCAGCACCACCAGGGTTATACGTCCGTGACCACGATCGGTCAGTTTTGCATGCTGCGCCAAGGCGAGCAGGGCGATGGCCGCAGCGTCGGCCGCGGTGTGAAGGCTTACAGGCTTGGCGACCGACTCCCATAGGGGCCCCACGCGCAGGTGAGGCGGGATTGAAACCGCTTGCGCCCGCAATGGGGCCATCATAGCCTGCGTATCAACCGACGTCAGCCACTCCGGTTGCAGCGTGGCACTCATCCACCAGCTTAAACAAGGACGCATGGCCTTACCCTGATCCTCCTCGCGAAAGGACTGTAACTGCGCCGTTGTCGCGAGGCCTACGTCCATCAACTGCACTTCATCGGCAACCCACAACGCGTCCTGGTTGAGCAAGGCGAACTCCATGGGCCAACGCGCACGTGGTGCCGCGTAGCCGCGGTTCAGCGCACGAGAAAGGAGCATGTCTTGCGTACCGATTAATACGCAGTTCTCTTCCGGGTAAAGATGCCATTCGCCTGCATCACTCCCCCCCATCAGCACATGAACCCCTACTCTTCCCACATGAGTCGATGGCTTCCCATCCCAAAGAAGACCGGCTTTATCCAGCCAGCCTCTGATTTCCGCTTCGGTCTGCTCAACCAACACGCGCATCGGCAGACAATACACGAGCCGACGCGGCCAGGCAGGATCATGGTTGATGCCGCGATGCCATAGCCATGGCAATACGGTTCCAGCCGTTTTGCCCATGCCGGTGGGAACACGGATCAGGCGGTTTGTTGGACGGACTTCGCCTGCCAGCGTAGCTTGCCAATCGTGTGGCGTATGCCCACTAAGGTCCATAAAAAACGCTGCAAAGTTCGAATGAGTTGTCATAACGTATTGGCTCCCAAATGCGGCACATGCTCTGGTTTGATGCGTCCATAGCCCATTTGCTAAATACTCACCTTCAGCCTCTTCAGCAGGGCGATCACACTGCGCACCTCAGCCCGATGGTCAGCCGTTTGGGCCTGTGCCGCCAGTGCCAGATCGCCCAGCCGTCCGTTATGCACCAGCATGCGGCGGGAGCCGTCGGGTTCGGCGTGGTGCGTGGCGGCGTAGTGCGCATGGATGCGTTGCTTGAGCTCCGCCAGTTGCTTGGGTGCGATCAGATCGAGCTCCCCGAGGCGGTAGAGGAACGTCTCGGCAGAGACGCCAAAGCGGTGCTTGAGGCGCAGGAGCATCTCCCAGCTCCAGCCATCATACCGCACCCCCACCTGCCGCACCGTCGCATGCACAGCTTCGGCCGGCATCAGGAAGAAGGCCGCAAACTTGGCAGCCACATGCTCGGCATCCAGCGACTTGTCGCGTCCCACCACCCGCCGCACTCCCCCGGCATGGCAGTAGATCCGCCCGAGTTCACAAGCCAACCGGAAGAGCTGGCGTTCCGCCGTAGTGTGGCTGGCCGTGGAAACAAAGAGAAAGGCGTTCTCCGAGGCGGGATCATGGCAGGCCGCACTCTCGACATCGCCGGGCAACGGCGCCAGGATCACACGCAGTCCGGCGTTTTCAAATAGCTCAAGATAATCGAAGATCACCGCAGGTCCGACCCCCAGCAGTCCGCGTACGCGCATGGCCATATCTTCAATGCCCACTTCGGTATGCGGCATGGCCAGACAGAGCGGTATGGTAGCGCGCTTGGTGGCACCACACATATCTTCCAGCGTGAGATAGGCATGCACCAGATCTTCCAGCGTTTCCAGCAGGCGTCGGGAATAGGGCGCGACCGCCGGCAATAAGCGCACCGGACAGGCGCACGGCATGCCATGGACGCCACTGAAATCCGGCCGCGGCCGCGCCGTGCGGTACTGCACACGCTCCTCGGATTGCACCTTGCCATATTCCACCTGTGCTTCGCGCACGACCGCCGCCGACGCTGCCTCCCGCACATAGGGCAGCGGGCGTCCGAGCACAGCATCCACCGGCACCTCCAGCACAGCCGCAATGCGACAGAGTACCGGCGTGGAAGGCAGACAACGCCCTTGCTCAATGTTATTCATGGGACCGGGGCGCATGCCAATCAGACGCCCGAGTTCGAGCTGCGAAAGGTGACGCTGGCGACGCAGCGAGCGGATCACCTTGCCCACGCTGCCGGCGGAAGGAGCAGGCGATGTGGCTGACGGGCGTGATTTCTGATGCATGCGATCATGAATATATCATTCCATCGTCAGCGTCAATTACTTTTACCATGCACGATTCGGCTCCCCGTAGCGCAGCGTGCGGAACGCGTGTTTTGGGCTGTGACATATCTGTAGCACAACGCAGGCGCGACGCCTAGAGAGGGAAAATACGCATTCTCAACCGGGAAAGTACGCACTTGTCCACGTAAAAGTACGTATTGCATTGGATCTCGCCCGGGCGAGGGCGGAGCGCATAGGTGCTAAGCTAAGAATCGCAATGAACCTAGATCCGTAACTTGAACTTCCCTTTGGCCCACAATGCACGCGCGGGCAACTGGCTATAACGTGGGACTGCGAAGCCAGTTGGAACTGTCCGTGCGGATCAGGTGCACGGTCTTTATCCTTATGACGAACGCGCCTTAAGCACGCGATGCATGGACATACAGATGATTGCCGGTTTCAGGCGTTCTTTCGGTGAAAATCTGCCTGCCGTCCCCGGCGGCCTTGTGCCGCCGGAACGGAAAGTTCAGCGTGAGCATCGCAAAAGCGAGAAAATCAAAGCAAAAGGAATGGCGCGAGGTGAGGCCGCTGCGGCCTAACCTCGCGCCATTCCTTTTGCTTGTTAAATTTTGCTGCGTTCCTTTCTCTCACGGAACTTTGCTTCCGGTGGGGCCAGCCCTGCCCTTTACACACAAATATCGCTGGACAAATGAGGGCCGAGCAGA
>CAIOST010000177.1 GCA_903861045.1 uncultured bacterium
CGGGTGGTAGGTGTTAGGTGGTAGGTGTTAGGTGTTACCGCGAATGGCCGCGAATGGGAGAGAGGGAAGGTGGCAGGTGGTAGGTGGTAGGTGGGACCGCGAATGGGTCTCGCATGCGGCGGGCGGGGCTGCGGCCGCCCTGCGGGTGTTGTGCCGCAGCTGGACTACGCCCCAGGGTCTTTCATACTCCGGCTTGGCCGCGGCTGCCCCCCGTCCGCGTGGCGGTCCGGCGTTGAGCCTGCCAAATGGCTCCCTGCGCCCCGCGGCCGTGGTGCAGGTCCGCTGCCGGTAATCTGCGTTGCCCACCACTTGTTTGCAAATGAAACGACGCATGGACCACGTCGACGGCGGGCACCAATCGCCGAAAGACGACCGCCCCTGATCGGCTATAACACCCCAATTTCACGCCACCCGCCCAAACCGCCCGCTTTTATTCCTGAATTTTTTGAACGAATTCCTAAGCAAAAAAGCAAAAGGGCGGCTTTGGGACAGGCTCTAGGTACTGTAGCGGCCACACGCGGCAGCGCGGAGGTGCTCCCCGGTGGGCTGGCCCCACCGGCAGCAAAGTTCCGCGAGAGCAAGGAAGCAGCGCAATTTGACAAGCAAAAGGAATGGCGCGAGGTCAGGCCGCAACGGCCACACCTCGCGCCGCACCTTTTTCTTTGATTTTCTCGCTTATTCGCTGCTCACTCTGAACTTCCCGTTCCGGCGGCACAAGGCCGCCGGGGACGGCAGGCAGACGCTCACCGGGATCTGCTACGACGCGGGCCAGCAGAAGTTTACATGTCCGTGCTCATCGCGTGCCTTTGCGGTTTGCCCGCTACGCGACACACGACACCCGCCACGCGAGACCCTGCCTCACAGGAACGACGGTGGCGGGGAGAGGAGCGCCTCGAGGGCGGCTTCGCTCAGGATGGGCGTGCCGAGTTCCTGGGCGCGACGGTATTTGCTGCCGCCGGGGTCGGCACCCACGACAAGGTAGGTGGTGGCTTTGCTGACGCTATCGCCGAGTTTGCCACCCGCAGTCCGGATGCGCGCTTCCATTTCGGAGCGCGGCAGTTGCAGCGTGCCGGTGATAACCAGCGTCTGTCCGGTGAGTGGGCCAGCGGGGGCGACGGCGGCGCTACCGGCGTTGCCCGCGGGGCGGATGTTGAGCGCCTCCATGCGCTGCAGCAGCAGGCTTCCCTGCTCGCTGGCAAAGAACTCCAGCACGGCGCGTGCGGCCTCCGGTTTGACCGGGCAGGAAGGGGGCGTGGTCGTGCTTTCGCCGCGTCCTTTGGGGCGCACGGCTTGCAGGAGCGGCGAGTCGCGGAGGTCGGTCAGCGCGCCATGACAACTGGCAATCTGCGCGGCCACGGTGACGCCGATGTTCGGGATGCCGATGGCAAAGAGCCAGCGGTCGAGTGGCAGGGTACGGGCGCGCTCCAGCGCCTGCAGGATTTTGCCGGCGTTCTTGGCGCCCAGCAGTACATCCTTGCCGGTGGCGGATTGGCGCACCACCAGGCTGGTCAGTGCTGCGGGGGTCACGCTGTAGAGGTCCAGCGGGTCCTGCACCAGGCCGTGTTCCACGAGGAGTTCGGCCAGCACACCGCCGACGCCGGCAATATCCAGGGCATCGCGGCCGGCCCAGTGCTCGAGGCGTGCCACGCGCTGTGCCGGGCAGAGGAAGTTCGTGCAGCGGGTGGCTACTTCGGCGCCGGTCCGGCTGGCGGGTCCGCCGCAGGCGGGGCAGGTGGCCGGAAGTGTGAAGGATTGTTCCGCACCGCTGCGCTGTTCCGGGATCACGCTCTCAATGGCGGGGATGACGTCGCCAGCTTTGACCAGCCAGACATGGTCGCCAATACGGATATCCTTGCGCGCGATCTCATCGGCATTGTGCAGTGTGGCGCGCGCGATGATGGAACCGGCGAGGCGCACGGGTTCCAACTCCGCCACGGGGGTCAGCACGCCGGTGCGGCCAACCTGTACGGTGATGGCGCGTATGACCGTCTCGGCGCGCTCCGGTTCGTATTTGAAGGCGCGCGCCCAGCGCGGGCCGTGCGCCGTGGTGCCGGCTGGTTCGTAGAGCGCGCGGTCGTTGACCTTGATCACGGCGCCGTCCATCTCGAAGGGGAAATCGTGGCGCTGCTGCTCCAGGGTACGAATGGCTGCCAGCACGGTGTCCAGCCCGTCGCAGAGCGTGTAGCGCGGGGTGCGGCACCCCCAGGCGGCAAGTTGATCCAATAACGCTTGATGGGTGGCAAAGGCCAGCCCCTCGAGGGCGCCCACCGCATAGAGCACGGCATCCAGTGGACGGCGTGCCACGGCGCGCGGGTCGAGGAGCTTGAGCGAGCCGGCCGCGGCGTTGCGCGGGTTCATGAACGGGGTATCGCCCGCGGCTTCCTGCTGCTGGGTAAGGCGCAGGAACCGCTCCTTGGGAAGAAAGACTTCCCCGCGCAGTTCCACGACCGCGGCGGTCGTGTCGATCTGTAGTGGAATCGAGCGGATGGTCCGCACGTTCTGGGTGATGTCATCGCCGACGTCGCCGTTGCCGCGTGTGGCGGCACGCACGAGCCGGCCGTTCTCATAGCGCAGGCTGAACGCCACACCGTCAATCTTAGGTTCGACGACATAGGCAATTTGCGCCAGCGTGAGCTTGTTCTTCAGAAACCGGTCAAAGTCGCGTAGCTCCTCGGGGGAATGGGTTTTGTCGAGGCTCATCATGGGCGGGTTGTGGGCCACGGAGGCAAAGACGGCCAAGGGCGCGCCGCCCACGCGTTGCGTGGGGGAGTCGGAGGTGGCGAGCTCGGGGTGCTCGCGCTCGAGTTTTTCCAGTTCACGGTAGAGCCGGTCGTAGTCGGCATCGCCGATTTCCGGGCGGGCCTCGACGTAATAGAGCTGATCGTGGCGTGTGATTTCGCGGCGCAGGCAGGCGGCGCGTGCTTCCGAGCTGTTGGCGGTGTTCATGGTCGGCGGCCGTGGCAAAGGGTTTATGGCCGTGCACGCGCGCCGGTGCGCGGGGAACGGCAGGCAAAATCACGGTGGGAGTGCGGCGGCCGCTTCGAACAGGGGGGCGAGGATACCGCAGGCACGGGCCTGCGCGGCAACCTCTTCCTTGTGGTTGGCCTTCAGCAGGGCCAGGCAGACGGCGGCGTGTGTGGCAGGGGTGTCCGGTTGCGCGGGAAGTAGTTTGATGATTTCCTCGCTGGTGAACTTGGCGATCTTGAGGATGATGCGTCGGCTGCCATCGGCGGTGACAAAGTCCGCCTCCAGTTCGCCATTTTCCGCGCGGCGCGGGATAATGGTCCGATCCTTGCCCATATACTGAATGGTCATTTCCTTCCCCTTGGCGGCCTGCAGGCTCTGTTCGGCCAATTGTAAGGGGTCGGGGATGGCGCTCAGGGCGCTGCGGTATGCGGCTAGTTGGGTTGGATCCATGGGGATGTTGACGGCGAGGAGGGCGCGCGTGCCAGCCAAATCGCCTTGTGCCAGACTCGCGATGACGCGTGTGGAAACATCGCTGGGGATCGTTTGCGAAAGGCGTGGTTTTTCCGGCACCACCGGGGGGGCGGGCGGTGGTGGTGTGGTTGCCGCCGCCACGGGGGGCGGGGGGGGGCGTGTCGGTATGGTGACAAGGGGCGTGGCGGATATGGGGCGTGGCTGGGCACTGACAGGGGTCCCGGTCTCGTGTACCGTGTTGTCAGGAGGGGTGCCAAACCAGTCATCCAATGGCAGCAGCGGCGAGGGGAGTGTCAGGTCGAGTGGATTGTTGAGCCGGTCGTTGCCTAGCAGGACGAGCCAGATGCCGAGCAGTAACCAGAGGCTGCTGCGGACAAGGTGGGAGCGGCCGCTCTCTTTGTTACGGAAGGTCACGGGGGTCACGGGGGGGGCGGGGGGGGCGGGGGGGGCGGGGGGGGCGGTGGGGCGTGGGGCGGGGGTTGCAGCCGGCACCCGGTTTGGCGTTTCGCAGGAAACTTTGCGGAGTTGCGGCAGTTCCGGCGCGGGCGGCAGTTTGGTATTGGCGAGGGAGGATGCGGATGCGATGGTGCTGATTCCCGTGGGCGGCGTTTCGCGCCGGTGCAACGGCTGGTTCTTGAGCGCCAGGTGCATGTCGCCCAGAGCCTCTGCCCAGTCGGCGTAGCGGTCTTCCGGCACTTTCATCATGAGGCGCGTGAGGAGCCCGCAGACACTGGCGGGAAGATCATGCCGATAGGTGCGCGGGTGAAGGATCTGCTCGGTCAGTTGCTTCTGGATGACGGTTTCTGGGTCGCTGTCCGGGAATGGGATGCGTCCCGTGATCATGTAGTACAGGGTGGCGCCCAACGCGTAGATGTCGGCACGGCAGTCAAGGTTGGCGCGCCCCTGGGCCTGTTCCGGCGAGAGGAAGTTGGGCGTGCCGATCACTATGCCAGCCGCATCGTCGTCATCAATGCTGCCGTCGGGGCGGATGACGGTGGCACGGCCAAAGTCGGTCAACTTGGGTGTGCCGCGGGCGTCGATCCGGATTTCGGACGGTTTCAGATTGCGGTGGATCAGGTGGTTTTGTAACCAGGCGTGGTGCAGGGCCTCGCCAATGGTAATGGCGACGCGCACGGAAAGCGCGACGGGCAGGGGACCATTCTGGCCTACAATATCCGCAATGCTGATGCCGTCCACTTCCTCCATGACAATGTAGGGCTGGTCATCATGCGTGCTGATGTCGTAGATCTGCGGCAGTCCGTCGGCTTTGATCTGGGCGCAAACCCGCGCCACGCTCAGGAAGCGGCGCGTTTCCTTGGGATCATGGGCGAATTCGGGCCGGAGAAAGGTGATGGCGACGGTGCGTTCCAGCGAGGTTTGCACCGCTTTAACCGTGGTGGTCTTGCTGGTCTGGCGCAAGGGCGCCAGGATCTGAAAGCCTGACAGGGTGAATCCACTCATACCGCATCGTTATAACATGTTTGGTGGGGGACGGGAAGGGGGGCGCTTTCAATTCAATTCTGCGGTTTGGGGCATGGACAGTGCCGGTCGTTTGCGGTATGCTTTCTCCCCGTGATGTCAGGGGCTAGGCCCGGTTGGGTGCCCGCGACTATCACGTAAAACAAGGGAGTATGATTCGCATGAAAGGCATGATTCTGACGGTGATGGTGGCGGTAACGGGTGGCATCGCGCTGGCGCAGCCGGTGGCGGGTGGCGCGGCGGCCCCGAGTGGTAGCGGTGTGGCCCCGATGGCCGCGGCCGCCCTGGCGACGGCCACGAATGCCCCCAAGCCTGATATGGCTAAGATGCAGGCGATCTATGCCGAGTTGACTTCGATCAATAAGGAACTGCGCGCGCAAGAGGCGAAGCTCCAGGGTGAGGATGCGGAACTCAAGGCGCTGAGCGAGAAGAAAGCCGCGGCGCAGCAGGTGGTAATGGAGCTCGAAACGCAACGCCGGGCGATGTTGGAGTCCAAGTTGGCCGCCGATCCCAAAATGAAGCCGATGGTGGAGAAGCGCCGTGAGTTGCAGAAGACCTTGTCGGAGATGCGTCCGGTTGGTCCCAACCCGATGGGTCCCGGTTTGCATGGGAAGCCGTCGATGGATGGTTCGATGATGCCAAAGGGTATGCCGCCCGCGGCTGTGGCTCCGGCCGCGGCCGACAAGGCTGTGACGAAGTAGATGGCGGTCCGCGAGCCGGCGCAGCGGTCACCACGCTACGCACTTGTACGGCAAGCAGCCGCACGTGCAGCGGGTGCCCGTTGCTACGGTTGAGGACAGCTTGTATTTTGCGTGTAGACCATTGACCCGGGCGGCGCCGTGCGCCGCCCGGTATTGATATGCACGCCAGCATAGCTCAGTTGGTAGAGCAGCTGATTTGTAATCAGCAGGTCATCGGTTCGAGTCCGATTGCTGGCTCCAGGTTAGAGCCCGAAAAACATATCAATTTTCCAATAAAAATAGTATTTTTGGCGGTTTCGCGGCTTTACGTGGTTCCTCGCTCTTCCGCTCGCTGACATGGCTTTCCGGCGTCATAAACACTACATAAGCACTACAGTCTTGCGGGGCTGTTGATTCTTAAAACGCCGAACCGCTCCTAGGCGGTTGTTCTTGGACTACTTCCCGCACACGTATTTCCCCGCCTCAATCGCCCCGATCAGCAGGGCCCCGACCACCCCACCGGTCTTGGCCGCCGCAACCGTGTAGGCCGCCCGCTGGTTGAGTTGCGCGCGCTGGCACCGTAGCAGGGTGCCGATTGCACGCGCCAGGGCAGGGTGCCCGGAACAGGTTCCGCGGGTCTGCTCCACCTCACTCAGGCGGGTGTCGATCTCGTCACGTAAGGCTATCAGGTCGGCATCCATGTCACTTCTCCCCGATCGCCGGCTTGGGATCGCCGGCGTCCCAGATGTAAAACCCCTCTGGTACGGCCACGCTGTTACGCGATAACTCCCAGGTACTTCCGGTCCACACGTACACCCGTCCGTGCAGATCCGGCCCCGCCCGTACCGGTGCGTCCGGCGCCGGCAGGAAGACCACCCGCGGCCCGGTACACCCGGCCACCAGCGCTAGGCAAAAGAGTGCCCCCACCGTCATCCGCCTGACCGTCCAACCGCCTGGCCTCTGACTTTTGATCTCTGACTGCTGTCTCATACGCCCCCTTGCCGGTCTTTCCAGGTCGACAGCCTCTTGTTCAAGGCCTCCCGTAGCCCCGGTTTAGGCGTGCCATCCTCGCCGGCTGTCCGGGTCTGGCTTTGCACCAGCCCGGTCAGCCAGTCGAGGATCGCGGTAAAGAGTGCCAGCCACATGGCTTCAACCCCGTTTGACCATGCCACGGCTGATGGTGTACCCCATAGCCGTAAAGGCCGCCACCACCAACCCCGTGAGCTTCGGCCAGATCCCCGTCTCGGGAATCGCACCGCTGGCAATAGCCAGCCCCACAAAGGTCGCACCGGCCGTCATCCAGAACTCCGTCGTCTGGTAGCCAGGTTTTACCGTCGTGCCCCCCGTCGCGGGAACGTCACTCTTCGTTAGCTGCGTCGCATCCATACCCCACCTCTTTCTGCCGGATCAGCCGGCCGTTTGTATCCGTTCTACTTCCGCACCTCGAAACCGATCCCCATCCCCTTCACGTACCCAAACCCGCCCGCGCTGCCGCC
>CAIOST010000178.1 GCA_903861045.1 uncultured bacterium
CCTTGGCGGGCACGCCATATCAAGCAGTGATTGAGAAACCCAGTCCCGGCCGCAGGTGCAAAATCGACCATGCCGGGCACGGAGTATCTCAATCTTCCAACCTTCCAACCATCCAATCTTCCGCAGTTTGGGGGCCACACCTCTGGCGTTGTCATTTCCCCGGAAATAAGGTTTACTGGGGGGCGTGTCTGCCCCTTGGAACGTACTTGCAAAGGAAGAACCTCGAATGAAACGCTCTGAAGTCAACCGCATCATGCGCTCCGCCAAGGCTTTCCTAGCCGAACGGCAATTCCTGCTCCCCCCCTTCGCCACCTGGACACCGGCCGACTGGCAGAAAAAGGGGCCAGAAGTACGCGACATCATGGACCAGCAGCTCGGCTGGGACATCACCGATTTCGGCAGCGGCGACTTCGCCAAGGTCGGGCTCTTCCTCTTCACCATCCGCAACGGCACCTTGGCCGAGATGCAGAAAAAGCCGCTAGGCAAGGTCTACGCCGAGAAGATCATGATCGTGCAGGAAAATCAACTCACGCCAACCCACTTCCACCACCAGAAGATGGAGGACATCATCAACCGCGGCGGCGGTGAACTGGTCATGCGCCTTTGGAATGCCGCCGCCGATGACCAACTGGCCGACACGCCTGTGACCGTGGCCATGGACGGCGTGCAAGTGACGATCCCCGCCGGCGGCACCCTCACCCTGCGCCCCGGCGAATCCGTCTGCCTGCCGCAGCGCAATTACCACCGCTTCTGGGGGCAGGAGGGCAAAGGCCCCGTGCTGGTGGGCGAAGTCAGTTGCGTGAATGACGACCGCAGCGATAACCGCTTCTTTGACCCCGCTGGCCGCTTCCCTCAGATTGAGGAAGACGAGGCTCCGCTCCATCTGCTCGGCAGCGATTACAGCCGCTACTACCGCGCCTGAGCGACTGCGCGCTGCGTACGCATCAGTTCGCGCGCCCGGATCAGCAGGATGCAGAGTTCATAGATCAGGCAGAGCGGCACGCCCATCAGCAGCATGGAGACTGCATCCGGCGGGGTCAGCAGCATGGCGATCACGAAATTGATTACGATCGCATGGCGCCGCTTGGCGCGCAGGAAGTGCGCCGACACCACCCCCAACCACCCCAGGATCACCAGCAGCAACGGTAATTCGAACGCCAAGCCAAAGGCCAGCACCATCTGAAAGACAATCGTGGCGTAATCATCCAGGCGCAACGGTCCCACCTGCACCCCCAACCAACGGTTCACCGCTAGCAGCGCCTCCAACCCCAGTGGCACCACATAGCGATAACAGGTCGCCACACCCGCCACGAAGAAGGCCCCCGCCGTCAGCAGCACCCCCACCACCCACCGGCGTTCCGCCGGACGCAAGCCGGGGAAGACAAACCGCGACAGGAAGAACAGTAACAGCGGCAGGCTGAGGATCGTCCCCCCCCAAAGCATGGTCTGAAAAACAAAGGTGATCCCCGCATCTACCGACAGCACGGTAATCAACTGCCGCGGGTCACGACCCGTCAGCGCCAGTGGCGCCTGCAGCCACGCCAGCACCTGCGGACAGAACGGTCCCACGGCTAGCACGCACAGCATCCACACGAGCAGGCCACGCCACACACACTTGCGCAGATCCTCGAGATGCTCGAGCAGCGGCCGCGGCTGATCGGTGTCCGCGCGGTCAACCAGGGAACGGACCACATCCTTCATAGCGGCCTCGGGGCGGTCCGCGTGCCTAGCGGGGCCGAGGGTTTGCCGGAGCTACCGTCGGCCGCCGGCCTCTCTGGCGCTGGCAGAGTCCCCGCAGCGGGCGGCAAAGAACCCACCCGTGGCAGTGGCGGGGCCGCCTCATCCAGTCGCTCGATCTGTTCGCGAAAATCGTCGGCCGCGCGCCGGATTTTAGCCAGCGTGCGGCCGAGGGTGCGGGCGATCTCCGGCAGACGCCGGGGCCCGAAGAGTAGGAAGACAACCACGCTCAGTAGCGCCCATTCATCCAGACCGACACCAAAGAACGTGGCGGTGACGAACAGGGTGTTCATCGTGGGAACGCCTCCGCCGCGCGAACTATTTCCGGATGTATACCACGAACTCGCCACGGCGGTTCTTGGTCCACGCCTCTTCATTATGGGCGGGATCCAGCGGCTTCTCCTTACCGAAGCTACGCGTCTGGATGCGGGCACCGTCAATGCCCAAATCAATCAGGAACTTACGCACCGACTGGGCCCGCTGTTCGCCCAGCGACAGGTTGTACTCATTGCTGCCGCGCTCGTCGCAGTGGCCGTCCACATGCATGACCCGATCCGGATGATCCAGCAGATACTGACCAGCCTTCTCGATCTTGGTCTGCTCCTTCGAGGAGAGCATGGCGGAGTCATAGGCGAACAGCACGGCGTCGAGCTTGGCATTCGCGTCCACCGGCAGTTGATCAAAAGGAACGCCGGTCTGGGCGGTGGCCACCTCGTTCGAATCGAGCAGATCCGAAACGTCGACGACGACGGGGGGCATGTTCGTAGCGGCTGCCGCTGCGGCTACCTCGGCCTTCTTTTTGCACGTGCCGCACAAATCCCGGATCGTCTGACAACCGCTGCCCAACATCGCCACCATCGCCACCATCAACACGCCATGCATCACTGACTTACACATGTGACAACCTCTCCACAGGCCTACCACCTGCCACCATTTTTTCTATTCCGGGCACACTTATGGTCCGGAAAGTCGCAAACACGTTAGCGCAGCGTGGCCATGGTGTCAATCATCATCCCCAGCCCGAACGGTATTCGGGCATGGTCTTTTCCTGAAGCGCCACCTAACGCAGGCTGGCTGTAGCAAGGGCTTTGTGGTAACCGCAGAAGCCGCTTTTGTGTATGCTAGCAGTTGCGAGGTGTTGGTTGGCAGAGAATTTGGACACGGGCAGGATCGGTGCAGACCATTCATGTTGGCCACAAAAGGCACATAAATCACAAAAAACAGCCATGCAAAATAGGGCAAAATAGGGGTCGTATTTTGACAATAGACATTCACAGGGGCAAAATAGGGGTCGTATTTTGACAATAGACATTCACAGTTCATGCTCCGATCCCTCCAGCATGCGCAAGGCGCGCAGTTTGACACGTTGCAGGCGGGCATCTTTGGCCAGACGCTCGGCGAGTCGCATGATGGCCTTGCTCACGGCATGGGGCTTCATTCCGATTTCCTGGCCAAGTTCGCGCAACGTCAGTCCCCCGCGCGTGCGTCCCAGCAGCAGGGCTAGATCGCGCCCCCAATCGCCGCGCCGGTTGGCAAATTCGTCCCACGGGCGTTTCTGCAACGTCGTCACCACCCGGACAATCTCCGCGAA
>CAIOST010000179.1 GCA_903861045.1 uncultured bacterium
CATCAGCGTCATCCGTAGCTAAAAGAAGCTCCCATGCCTGCTGCTCCTATCATGCCATGCCACACTTCGTCGCTTTCTTCGTCGCACACGTTGTCGTCTACGCTTCGTCGCAAGACTTTGTCGAGACTGCTCTCGGCCAGCAATATTTCAACACAAAAGGGGCTTTCGTGCCCGCGCTATACCAGATGCCCGGATCCTCAACCCATCCCGCTCATATCCAGACCCATACCATTTTCCCCCACAAACCCGGCCTATAATACACGGATGGCGCACGGCTTTTGTGTCTCCCGCGTGAAGACACCAAAACAGGACCGGGCACTGCATGAAATACGCACAATTCCCTAATTTCTTCGTGGTCTTCGTGCTCTTCGTGGTGAAGATTTACTTTCTCATCCCACTAACTTGAATCACACCATTGGGCGTGGGCTCCGCTTGACGATGCGTCCTGCTTCTGCCATGCTTCACCCACCCACACACACACACCCACACCCACCCACCCACCCACACTCCCACACCAAGGACGCTCCATGAACATTCTTTTCTTTGGACCCAACGGCTCCGGTAAGGGTACCCAAGGTGCCATTCTCAAGGAGCAGTGTCACGTGCCCCACATCGAGTCGGGCGCGATCTTCCGTGAGAACATCAAGGGCGCTACCGCCCTCGGCCTGCAGGCTAAGGCCTTCATTGATCGCGGCGACTTGGTGCCGGATGATATTACCATCCCGATGATTCTCGACCGCCTCCAGCAGGCCGATGCCAAAGCCGGCTGGATTCTCGATGGCTTCCCGCGCAATCCCAATCAGGCCCGTATGCTGCATGACGCGCTGACGCGGGCCGGGCTGGTCCTCGATGTCGTGGTCGAGATAATCCTCGACCGCGAGCTTGCCAAGCAGCGTATTATGGGGCGGCGCCTCTGCGCGAAAGACAACAACCATCCCAACAACATCTATATCGAGGCGATTGCGCCGGCGGCCAACGGCACCTGCCGCGTCTGTGGCGGCGCGCTCAGCACCAGGGCGGATGACCAGGACGAGGGCGCCATCAACAAACGGCACGCCATCTATTACGATGCGGTCAACGGGACTCTGGCCTCCGCATACTTTTTCCGCGACCTAGCCGCCCAAGGGGCTGCCATCCGCTATCTGCCGCTGGACGGCCGCCCCTCGGTCAAGGAGGTCGGTGCGTCCCTTGTGAAGCTGCTGGGGTGAGGAGGCAGGTGGTAGGTGTTAGGTGTTAGTAGCAGCGGTCTCTGGCCGCCGGGCAGCAGGCTTGCGGTGGGGCGTAACCGGCTGTTGGGCCGACAGTAGCCCCGGTCCGCCCCGGGCCGAGGGCTGAGAGGGCTTTGAGGCGCTTGCAAAACCTCCGGTTTTGCAAGCGGAGGGTTAAGGGTTCGGGGTTCAGGTGACGTTTCCGGCCTGAACTCTGGCATCTTGAACCCTGACACCTGACACCTCACACCTCACACCTAGCACCTAGCACCTAGCACCTTTTCTTTTTAAACCACTAGACACCTCCCGTCCTATTCTGGTATTGTAGTACCGAAATGCGGACATTAGGAGCGTGGCCATGGCAAGCATCGTACACATCTCGGAGGCGGTTTCGATCGGCGTGCATGCCGCGCTCTGCCTAGCTGCGGCGCCGGAGCGCTATTGGTCCACGCGCGAAATTTTGAAACGGTACTCGTTCTCCGAGGCGCATCTGGCTAAAATCATGGCTGTGCTGGTGCGGGCGGGGCTGGTAGTAGCGCTGCGTGGTCCGCAGGGTGGGGCGCGGTTGAGCCGGCCGCCGGAGCAGATTACGCTGCTTGAGATCTATGAGGCCATTGATGGGCCCATGACTATGGCGAGCTGCTTATTGGGGAGCAAGGGGTGTGGTGCGGTGTGTTGTCAGGTGGGGCCGAAGCTGGCGGCTGTTAATCAATCCATGCGCGACTATTTTGGCTCGGTGTGTTTGTCAGACCTCATAAAACCAGCGGCAACTGGGCGTAAACAGGAGAAGCGTCATGCGTAGGAAGATCGTGCAGATTGATCAGGCCAAGTGTAATGGCTGCGGGTTGTGCATTAACGCCTGCCACGAAGGGGCGCTGAAATTGATCGATGGCAAGGCGCAGTTGGTCACGGACGCCTACTGTGACGGCTTGGGCGCCTGCCTGCCCAAGTGCCCGGTGGATGCCATCCAGATCGTGGAGCGCGAAGCGGCCGCTTTTGATGAAGCCGCGGTACTGGCGGCGCAGCAGGCCGCCGCCGTGCCCCCGCCGCCGCCGGCACCGCTCCCCTGCGGCTGCCCCGGCACCATGGCGCGTAAGCTGGCGCGTGCCACACCGGCCACACCGGCCGCAGCGTGTACGCCGGCGGCGGTACCGTCCTCCGAGTTGCGCCAGTGGCCCTGCCAGATCAAACTGGTGCCGATCAATGCCCCCTGGTTTCAGGATGCGGAGCTGCTGGTAGCTGCCGATTGTGCGGCCTACGCCTATGCCAACATGCACCGGGAGTTCATGGCCGGCAAGATCACCATCATCGGCTGTCCCAAGCTTGACAGCGTGGATTACGCGGAGAAGCTGGGGGCCATCTTGAAAACTAATAGCATCCGTAGCCTCACGGTCCTACGCATGGAAGTGCCATGCTGCGGCGGGCTGGCCGATGCCGCGCGCCGCGCGGTGCTGGCTAGCGGCAAGCACATGCCCTGCCGGGTGGTCATCATCGGCACGGATGGGGACATCGTGACGGAGGCGTGACTGGTGAAGGTGGTAGGTGTTAGGTGTCAGGCGGTGGCTGTCGCCCCGGAACACGTCGCCAGGCCGGTAGAGCGGGGCCGCCGGACCCGCCGCAGCGGCAGTAGACGTCGAGGGGGAAGTTCACCACGAACCCAGCGCGCGGCTGCGCCGCGAGGAAACTCTGGGGTAAATCTGGTTTTTCGCAATACCTTCAAAGCAAACACGTTAGCGCATGATTTACAGGCAAGGGCACGAAGAGGGACGGGAGAAGGTGGTAGGTGTTTTGTTTTCCAACCAAACCAAACCAACAGGAGCAGGAACCATGAGTGATACGAGTATGTTTTGTTTTCAGTGCGAGCAGACCGTCGCAGGCAAGGGGTGTACCCGCGTCGGCGTATGCGGTAAGCCGCCCGAGGTTTCTAATAAGCAGGATGAATTGACCGCGGCGCTGATCGCGTTGGCACGCGCGTCCAAGGGCGCGGCGGTCGGCGGCGCCACCGATGAGCTGGTGATGCAGGGGCTCTTTGCCACGGTCACTAATGTTAACTTTGATGCGGCGCGCGTGGATGCAATGATTGCCGAGGCGCAGGCCGCGACCGCGAAGTTGGGCGGGGCACCGGCCTACGATCCACAAGCGTTGTTCCATGGCGACACGGACATCACTTCGCTGCGCTCCATCTTGCTGCTGGGGTTGCGTGGCATGGCCGCGTATGCCTGGCATGCCCATGTACTGGGCGTGGACGACCCGGCCGTCACGGCCTGGCACTACAAGGGTCTGCTGGAAATCGGCCGCGAGCACGATGTGAGTGGCTGGCTGGCGCTGATCATGGAGTTCGGTCAGATCAACCTGAAGTGCATGGAGATCCTGGACCGCGCGAACACCACCGCCTACGGTCATCCGGTCCCCACCAGTGTTGCCACGACGCGCGAGCCGGGTCCGTTCATCGTCATCACGGGTCACGACTTGCTGGATCTCAAGCAACTGTTGGATCAGACGGCGGGGAAGGGGATCAACATCTACACGCATGGCGAGATGTTGCCGGCGCACGGCTATCCGGTGTTGAAGCAATACCCGCATCTCAAGGGGAACTATGGCACGGCCTGGCAGAACCAGCAGAAGGAGTTCGCGGATCTGCCGGGGGCGATCTTCTTCACCACCAACTGCATCATGCCGCCCAAGCCGTCGTATGCCGACCGCGTCTTCACGACGTCGGTGGTCGGCTTCCCCGGCATCGCACATGTGCCGGATGTGCATGGCGGCGTGAAGGACTTCTCGCCCGTGATCAAGAAGGCGCTGGCGCTAGGGGGCTGGAAGGCGGCCGAGGCTGGTACGCCGCTGATGACCGGGTTTGCGCGCAATGCCGTGCTCGCCGTGGCCGACCAAGTGGTGGGCGCGATCAAGGCTGGCCTTGTGAAGCACATCTTCCTCGTGGGTGGGTGCGACGGCGCCAAGCCGGGGCGCAACTACTACACCGAGTTTGTCGAGAAAACCCCCAAGGACACGCTGGTGCTGACGCTGGCCTGCGGCAAGTACCGCTTCAACCACCTCGATCTTGGCAAGATCGGTCCGTTCCCGCGCATCCTGGACATGGGGCAGTGCAACGACGCCTACTCCGCCATTCAGGTGGCCGTGGCGCTGGCGGGCGTCTTCAAGTGCGGGGTGAACGACCTGCCGTTGACGCTGGTGCTCTCGTGGTACGAGCAGAAGGCCGTCTGCATCCTGCTGACGCTCCTTTCGCTCGGCATCAAGAACATTCGGATCGGACCTTCGCTGCCGGCCTTTGTCTCGCCGACGGTGCTGAATGTGCTGGTCGAGAAGTTCGGTCTCACGCCCATCACCACGCCGGATGCGGATCTGGCGGCGATTCTGAAGAAGTAGTCGGAATAACGGGCCGCTACGGTGGCCGGTGAAGATCCTGTAGGCCGGTGGTTCGTGACCGAACCCCGGCCTTTTTCTTTGGCGCTTCCGGGTTTGTGCGGGGATTTTTCATTGAAGGGGAAGCTGGGCCATGCTCAAGCCGCCGAACTGGAAGAGCCGACAAAGTGTGCGACGAAGCGTGGGACCTCCATCGTATCCACAGGAGATATTTAGCTACGGATATGCGGATTTCGCGGATTGGGAGAGTGGGTGGCATTGATGGCTCAACCAAACGAAATCCGCGCCATCCGCGTCATCCGTAGCTAAAAGAGGCTCCCATGTCTGCTGTTCCTATCCATGCCACGCCACACTTCGTCGCTTTCTTCGTCCCACGCGTTGTCGTCTACGCTTCGTCGCAAGACTTTGTCGAGACTGCTCTCGGCCAGCGCTATCTCAACACAAAAGAGACTTTCATGACTGCGCTATACCTGATAACCGGCTTCTCAACCCATCCCGATCACATCCAGCCCCATACAATTTCCCCCACAAACCCGGAAGCGCCTTTCTTTTTTTGTGCCGGCCGCGCGCGCCGGCTCCGTAGCGGCCTTGCTCCGCGTCGCGGGTGACGGCGCAAACGGCAAGCCGCTGGTTGCGTAGTGCGCCAGATTGTCAGTCTCACACTTTCGGAAGTGTGAGAATGATAAGCCGGAAGGCGCGCGGCATACAAAAGAAGGCGCGCACGCGAAATATTTTCTACAAGGCCAAACTCCAGAGTCTCATACTTTTAAAAGTATGAGACTGACAAGTAGGCGCTATGGCCCATGGTCTTTTTCTGAAGACCTGGTTCTGCGTACTCCCCGCCGGGCGAAATCTAGCCACAAAAGGCGCATAAACCACAAAAGAAGCTGTTATTTGTGGTTTATGTGCCTTTTGTGGCAAACTTAAATTTCCTGCGCCGATCCTGCCCATGTCCGAACCATCGGCCAACAAACACCTCCCCATTTTTCGCATACACCAAAGCGCCTTCTGTGGTTACCACAAAGACCTTGCTACAGCCAGCCAGCATAAGGTGGCGCTTCAGGAAAAGACCATGCGCTATGGCCCGGGTGGGGCTTGCGAATACTCGCGTACCGTGGAGGCCAGTGGTATATTCGCGCATGCATATCCATGGATAAGACGGGGGAACGTGATGAAAGGCAAGCGGTTGATGTTGAGGGTACTGGTGGCCGGGGGGCTGGCGGCTGGCACGCTGATGGCCGGGGAGGTCACGCCGGCTTTGGACCGTTTCTTAACCTCGCCGGATTTTTGGAACGATTCAGCCGCGGATTTCATGCTGGCCCAGACCCCGCTTTAAGACGATCAAGGCCAGTGTGGCGGCCGGGGTGCCGCTGCTCTGGTCCTGCATGGTCGGCAAATTCCCGGAAGTGCCGCCGATCAATCCGCCCGGCACCTATGGGCACATGCGCCTGATTATTGGCTTCAACGAAAAGAGCGGGGATCTGCTCTATTCCGACACCTGGGGCGCTGGCCACGAACTCAAGCGTATCCCCTTTGAGGATGCCTGGGCTGTGACCACCGGGCTGCATCTGCTGAAACCGCGCTAGGGCGCCCCGCGCATGCCACCGGCCGGAGGCGAAGAGCTGCGCGGGTAGCGCCTGCGCTTTCACGGATATCTGAATCTCCATCGGCGCGATAGATTTTCTTGCAAGGAAGTCTTGTGTTACGCCCGGCCGTCTGGCAATCTACACCGTTTCTATTTACAGGTTCGTTGTCCCGCTGTCACGGTTGGTAGCGGACGACGCTAGCTGTGGCGTAGTAAGCAAGTGCGGGTGGGCCTAGTTCAGAGGGTTCGCCGCAGGAGGTCGATATGGGTGGCTTGGATTTCCATGCTCCGGTAGAGAAAGAGCAGGAGGATGCCGGCGTCGTGGCGCATAACACGCGTATGGGCGTCATTCTGTTTGTGATCTATGTGCTGTTTTATGGCGGGTTCATGGGGTTGAGCGCCTTTGCGCCGCAAGCCATGGCCAAGCCCATACTGCTCGGCCTCAATATGGCCGTGGTGTATGGGTTTGCCTTAATTGTGGTCGCGCTGGTGTTGTCCCTGGTCTATATGCGTGTCTGCCGCGTGGCAGCGAAGAAGTAGGAGGAGTACTACCATGATTCATGAGACATCGTTAATGGCCGTGCTGATTTTTCTGTTCTTCGCGAGTGCCGTGATCGGCATCAGCTTATATCTGGGGCGCAGGGCCAAGTCGGCGGCCGGGTACTTTGCGGCCGGCGGCAATATCCACTGGGCGGTGAACGGGATTGCCTTTGCCGGCGATTACCTTTCGGCGGCGTCCTTCCTCGGTATCTGCGGCATGATTGCCTTCTATGGCTATGATGGCTTCCTCTACTCCATCGGCTATCTGGCCGGCTGGATTGTAGCGTTGTTCATTATCGCCGAGCCGCTGAAGCGCTTGGGGCGCTTTACGTTTGCCGATGCGCTGGACAATCGGTTCAACTCACGCGGCATCAAGCTGGCCGCCGCGATTAGTACGCTGGTGGTTAGTTGCTTCTATCTGATTCCGCAGATGGTCGGCGCCGGCGCACTCGTCAAGCCGTTGCTCGGCTTCCCCCATTATGTGGGCGTGATCGTGGTCGGTGCGATTGTGACTTTGATCGTCACTACGGCCGGCATGGTTTCCACCACCTGGGTGCAGTTCATCAAGGGGAGCCTGCTGGTGCTGCTCTGCACCGTCATTACGGGCATGCTGCTTTATCGTGGCGTAACGACGCAGCCGGTAAACGCGCAGGGCAAGGCCTGCACGATTGCTGCACGCAACGTGCCTGCGGACCAGTTGCTCGGGACCGTGCTGCCCGAAGAGGGCGCCTGGGTCGGCAAGCCGTATGCGCGCGTCCAGGATGCGGCGGGTGTCGTCAGCGTATGGCGGAAAGATGCTGATGGGACGTACTCGGCGGCGCAGACCTTGGCCGTGCAGAAGGACGGCAAGAAGTTCGTCAATGGCCTGCCCCGCGGGCGCAAGGCCGGGGAACGGGACCTGGACCCCGTGGGCTATGCCTCCAAGCTGCCGGAGGGTGTCAAAGAGACCGGGCCGGTGGGGCCGTTCGGGTTTATCCGGACGATGCAGGACAGCGAAGTGATCCTCTGGGGCAACGAGAAGATTACGGAGGCTAACGGCACCGTCACGACGATCTATTATCAGAAGCCCACGGCGGGCAAGGACTTCATGACCCCTGGTTCCAGCCCGACGTTCAAGAAGGTGCGCAGCGCCAAGTTCGTTGACAAGCTCGACTTCCTTTCGCTCATGCTAGCGCTTTTCTGCGGCACGGCCTCCCTGCCGCACATCCTGATCCGCTACTATACCGTGAAGGATCAGATCAGCGCCCGCAAGAGCACGATCGTCGGGATCGCGGCGATCGGGTTTTTCTACGTGCTGACCCTCTTCCTGGGCTTGGGCGCCATGACCAGCGGCGCGCTGGATGTGACCGACTCGAACATGAGCGCGCCGTTGCTGGCCCGCAGCATCAGCGAGTTCCTCTTCGCGGTCATCAGCGCCGTGGCGTTTACGACCGTGTTGGGTACGGTCAGCGGCCTGATTATGGCGGCCAGCGGTGCGGTCGCGCATGATCTGATGACCAACTTCTTTAAGATCCCGCTGGATGAGTTCCAGAAGGTGCGCGCGGCCAAGATCTCCGCGGTGTGCGTCGGCATGATTGCCATCGTGTTGGGGATCATCTTCGCGAAGATGAACGTCAACTTCCTGGTTGGTTGGGCGTTTAACATCGCGGCGTCGGCCAACCTGCCGGCTCTGATGATGCTGCTGTTCTGGAAGCGCACCACCAAGCAGGGGATCACGGCGGCGATTATCGTGGGCATGCTGACGTCATTGGGGTGGATCCTGCTTAGCGCCCAGGCGTACAAGGATGTGTACGGTTTGGATCCAGCGCAGGCCATCGTGCCGTTCAGTCAGCCGGCGATTGTGACGATTCCGCTGGGCTTCCTGGTGCTGGTGCTGGTTTCGCTCTTCACGCAGCCGAAGCCGGCGGCGGTACCTGCGAAGGCGTAAGGGGGCACAGAGCGGTTTGGTGCAAGGGGGCATGGCCAGCCGGCCAGGCCCCCTTTGCTTTTGCCGGGAGCCGGGCCTGGCGGGAAGAGAGGGGGGAGGTGGCAGGTGTTAGGTGTTAGGTGTTAGGTGTTAGGTGGGAGTGCCGAACTCGTCGACCGATCAAACCGCGCCTGCGGACCTCGCGGCGAAGGGCGGGCGGGCCGCCGGACCCGCTGCAAGCGGGAGGCCGGTGACGGGAAGGTTCTTAGTCGAACCGCTAAGTCGATTGGGCCGGCATTTACACCCCGATGTTCTCCGGGGACTCCGATGTGTCATGCTTTGCCATCTGGACGGGAGCGCGCAAAGATGCCCCGATAAGGACCCTTCAGGATCCGATAAGCAATGACTGCCACGCGAACCGGTTCGCAGACGGCCAGGATGATCCACCACAGGCGGTCCGGAAAGTTGATCCCGGTGAGCACACATGCCACAAACGGGATGTACCAGAACGCTTCGGCGTTGTTACCGACGCGGAATACATTACAGAACAGGAAGAACGACATGCCGATGTAGGCTGGCAATGGCCACAGGCTGTTTTCCGGGAGTGAGATTCGGAGCCAGGCGCTGAGTCCGCCTAGGATGGCGAGCAGGGAGAGATCAGCCAGGCTCAGGCGGAAGCCTGGTTCTGTTTGTACCTTAAATAGCCGCAGTTTCATGGAGCAATTTCCCGGCGGAATCAAACAGCAACTCTGTCCTGGCAAATCTTCCGCCAAAGTTCCGCACCGCCAGATCACGGGCTACGAGTGTGGTGCCGTTCGGGGTCGATCGTGCTTCCGTGATGCGCAAGGCCCTCGCAATGGTGCGCAGATCACGATACGTGGAACTTTGGTCTGCCAGTGCGGCAATTTCCGGGGCTACGGGTTTGATTTCGGATACGCTTCTTTCGCGGCCTGTTGCCGCGTTGTAGATGCTGATGCGATACACGTATGTTTCGGAAAACGTGAAGTATTCAAACGGGTTCCAGCTTGAGGGAATGGCCAGCTGGCAGCCGATCGTTTGCCGCACGTGGCGGTGTTGTCTCCATCGGAGGGCAAGATAGAACGAGAGAACACCCGCATAAGAGGCGCCAATCCATGCGTTCTTCCAAATGCACAATGCTGCCAGCGTAAACAGCGTAAGGGCCCAGGCGATTGCGTCAACGAAAAAAACGGCGTCCAGGCTTGACCTGCGACTGGACCAGGGGGCAAATAGCGCAACGCCAAAGGTGTTGGACAGGTCGAGCATGGAATGGATCCAGATTCCGGCCAGTGCGGCGGCGAAGACGGCGCTGGACCAGCCATCGACGACGGCCGCAAGAAGCAGAGCAATTCCGGACGCATAGGCGGGCGCAAGCAGAACAGAGTGAGTGAGCTTCTGGTGGTTTCGCAGGTAAGCGCGCCGTCCCGCGATAGCAGCCAGCACATCCAGATCCGGCACAACGGATCCAGCGACAAATGCGACGCCCGCCAGTTCTGCCCCTGCTGCCTGAAGCGTCAGGAACCCGGCTATGCCGATGGCTGCGTGGTGGACAATATCCACAGGTATCTCCGTACACATCGGCGACCCTCGGTTAGCCGGGCAGGCTCATCCAAGCCCGCCCCGCCACCCGGCTATCCCTTTCCGAGCGGAAAACGGCTTCATGGTACGACTTTCGGGGTCGAAAAGCAACGCCACCATCAAAAAGGTCCGCCGACCCCCTGCCTATCCGGCCCCGGCCACTCCCCCCCCCGCCCAAATAGTTTACATAACCGCCGTGTAACTACTCAGGAGGGAAGGGTTCAGGGTTCGGGGTTCAGGCCGGATTTTACCGCCAGAGCGGTCGCGCGTTTGGGGTGTGGCTATTTGGTCGAACAAAG
>CAIOST010000180.1 GCA_903861045.1 uncultured bacterium
CGCAAGGACGCCAAGGGGACGGAATGCCTGGCGTCGTGGCGACTTAGCGACTTGGCGTTGGATGGTGTGTTTTTAACGCAAGGGCGCCAAGGGGACGAAATGCCTAGCGTCTTTGCGTCGTGGCGTTGGATGTTGAGTTTTAACGCAAAGGCGCGAAGGCGCAAGGGCGCAAATGGGGACGGAATGCCTGCCGTCGTGGCGACTTAGCGACTTGGCGTTGGATGGTGTGTTTTTACGCAAGGGCGCCAAAGGGACGGAATGCCTAGCGTCTTTGCGTCGTAGCGTCGTGGCGTTGGAAGTTGGGCTCTAACGCAAGGGCGCTAAGGCGCAATGACGCAAGTAAACGGGCGGCGTGGCGTCATGGTGTTGGATGCTGCGTATCACGTAAAGCAAGCGATGACAGGCAATTATTCCATCGTCACTGTCGTACCTGGGTTGAATACGTCGTCCGGCGGCCCTTCTTTCGTGGTGCCTAGTTTAGTTGCGGCCGTGGCCCGTCAGGGCGTGCGTTGTTCCCTGCTCTCCGCGACTGCCCAACCGGGGGAAGACCTGCAACTGCCGCCCGCTGAGCTGGTGCCCACGAAATTGGTCGCGGGGGGCCTGGGGGCGGGGTGGCGGGTAGCCGCTGAGGTGGCGCGGCGGGTCCGACAGCAACAGGTGGATTTGCTGCATGTGCATGGTCTCTGGATGCCAGCCTGTTTTCTCGCCAGCCGCGTGGCCCGGCAACAAGGTATTCCGCTGGTCATTACGCCGCATGGCATGTTGGAGCCTTGGGCCTGGCGCTACCACGCGTGGAAGAAGCGTCCGGTCTGGTGGTTGTGCGAACAACGCAATGTGCGGGCAGCCGCGGTGCTGCACGCCACGGCCCAGGCGGAAGTCGCTGGTTTGCGCCAGTTGGGGGTGACCAACCCGATTGCCATGATCCCTAACGGGGTGGCTCTGCCGGCGGAGACGGCCCATCAGCGTGTGGCGGGTGACGGGTGCCGTACGATCCTATTTCTCTCGCGCATTCATCCGAAGAAAGGGTTGTTGCATCTGGTGGCGGCGTGGCAACGCGCGCGGGTCGCTGGTTGGCGGGTAGTGGTGGCGGGACCGGATCCGGATGGTCATCTGGCCGAGGTGCGACAGGCGGCGCAGCAGGCGGGGGTGGCCGCAGACTTTGATTTCCCGGGGAGTGTGTACGGCGACGACAAGTGGCGCCTGTACCGCGAGGCCGATCTCTTTATTCTGCCTACTTTCAGCGAGAACTTCGGTGTGGTGGTGGCGGAGGCCTTGGGGATGGGGGTGCCGGTTATCACCACCAAGGGGGCGCCCTGGCAGAGTCTGGAGGAAGAGCGTTGCGGCTGGTGGGTGGATGTGGGGGTGGATCCGCTAGCCGAGGCGCTGCGGCAAGCCATGGCGTTAACCGATGCACAGCGGCAGACCATGGGGGCGCGTGGCGCGGCCATGGTGCGCAACCGTTTCTCCTGGGAGCGCATCGGTAAGGAGATGGCTACGGTGTATGATTGGGTACTAGGGCGGGCCGATCGCCCGGAGTGCGTGCGGTTGTAGGGACGCATAGTGTAGTAGAAAAGCGGCATACAATAGCGTGAATGCTCGGATAGTTGAATAGCATTAGAAACACGGATAGGGATCATCGGAAAATGCATGTTGATGTAAGTGGCTATCAAAATCGACATGGGCTAGCAAACAAAGTAGGCCGGTTGCTTTGGCGAATCGTCTGGCTCTATTTGTTCCGAACAACACCTGATGTTTGGAACTTCTGGCGTATTATGTTGCTGCGAATGTTTGGCGCTCAAATTGGCAAACACTGCGTCATTAAGGCTTCTTGTTCGATTTGGGCACCATGGAATCTGCGGATGGGGGATTATTCGTGTCTCAGCTTCGACGTCGACTGTTACTCGGTGGCCCCAGTCTATTTAGGGTCCAACGTCACGGTCAGTCAATACACATTTCTATGCACGGCATCGCATGACATCACGGATCCGCACATGGCCTTGATTATGGCCCAAATTCGTATTGAAGATGGTGCTTGGGTGGCTGCGAAAGCTTTTGTAGGGCCAGGGGTCACCGTGGGCGTGGGCGCTGTAGTCGGGGCCTGCGCAGTCGTCACAAGAGATGTTGTCCCATGGACCGTGGTGGGGGGAAACCCTGCACGGTTCATTAAGAAGCGCGTGATCATCAATAGCAACGAAGACAAAAGACAGGGCGCACGTGTCCGTATATAGATCCACAATGCTGTCAGTCTGCCCCATAGCATGTTCATGTATAGTTAGCCCGTGGTACTATTAGCTTGTAAGGTGTCCCCATGAGTTTGGCACAGGCTATTCCTGTCACCGTTGTCATTCCGGTGCGCAATGAGGCGCAGAACTTGGCGATTGGTTTGACACGCCTGAAAGGCTTCGCCGAGGTCGTTGTGGTAGATTCCGGTAGTACGGATGCCACGCGCGCGATCGCCGCGGAATACGGTGCGCGCGTAGTCGATTTCCGCTGGGATGGCGGCTTCCCCAAGAAACGTAACTGGTTCCTGCGACAAAACTCCGTCCGGACACCATGGGTGCTCTTCCTGGATGCCGACGAGTATATTGATGAGGCCTTCAAAGACGAGCTGCGGCAGGTCCTGCCCGTGACAGAGTGCGCCGGGTTCGTGCTTTTCTATGACAACTGGTTTGCTGGGCGGCGATTGAGGTTCGGCGATCACATGCGAAAATTGGCGCTTTTTCGCGTGGGCGCGGGGGAGTATGAGCGCATAGACGAGGAAGCGTGGTCGCATTTGGACATGGAGGTGCATGAGCACCCCGTCATTCGCGGCAAGATTGGCCGCCTGCGTACGCCGATTGAGCATCAGGATTACAAGGGGTTGACAGCCTACCTTGAGCGGCATAACGCCTACTCCACCTGGGAGGCCCGGCGCTATCTCCTGTTACAAGCGACATCGGCCAAGAACCTAACCGTGCGGCAACGCATCAAATATGCACTCTTGGATTCGTCATGGTTGGGACTCGTCTACTTCCTCGGGGCGTATCTATTCAAGGGAGGGTTTTTAGACGGGCGGGCGGGATTATTATTCGCACAAATGAAGTGGTTCTACTTCCTACAAGTAAAAGGGAAGGTAGACGAGTTGCGGCGGCGAGCGCGCGGGATGCCGGTGTAACGCTATGCGTATCTCGGTTATTACCGCCTGTTTCAACAGCAGCGCCGTGCTGCCAACGGCACTCGCGTCTGTCCGCAGCCAAACGCACCCGCAGGTCGAACACATCGTGGTCGATGGCGCGTCCACAGATGGCACGGTGGCGCAGCTCCAGTCCTGGGCCGCAGCCGCCAACGGGCCGTTCCAGTGGCGCAGCGAGCCGGATCGCGGACTGTATGATGCCCTGAATAAAGGGATCCAACGGGCCTCGGGCGACGTGGTCGGCCTGCTGCATGCCGATGACTTTTTCGCCGCCGACGATATTCTGGCCAAGGTGGCCGCGGCGTTTACAGACCCGGCCGTGGAGTGCGTCTTCGGCGATGTGCGCTTTGTGCGTCCGACGAACTTGCACAAAACGGTGCGCTACTATTGCGCCCGTCTCTTCCGCCCCTGGATGCTGCGCTTTGGCTTCATGCCGCCGCATCCAACCTTCTTCGCCCGCCGCGAACTCTTCGCCCGGTTGGGGTACTACCAGACCGATTATCGCATTGCCGCGGATTATGAACTGCTGGTGCGCTACCTCTGGCGCCATCGCCTGCGCTACCGCTACCTCGATTTAGCCATGACCCGCATGCGGCTGGGCGGACTGAGCACCCGCTCGCTGCGCAGCACCTGGATCCTGAATTGCGAGATCGTGCGCGGCTGCCGCGCCAACGGGATGTGGACGGCGTTGCCACTGCTGTTCTTTAAGTACGTGTTTAAGGTCGGGGAGCTGGTACGAACGCGAGAGCATGGGTAGTAGAGGTTGGAAGTGCGCGCCCGTGGGCGCGCTTTCGCGGGCGGGGCTGGCCGTGCCCAGGGTAGAATACACAGCCTGAAATTAACCAAAAATAGATAATACACATTGACCACATTTGGTCAATGTGTGTATCGTGGCTTGCAATGAAAGAGGAATTCCAGATTCATAACCAGTTCCGGGACTCCCTGGACCGGTTCTTACGTGAGGATCCGCACTTGCGGCGCGCGGCCGCACAACCTTTCACGTATGTCTCAGATCTGGTTAACACCCCGGCCTTCCTGGAACCTGGCATCTTCATGCTTACGGGCGGACGCCAAGTGGGGAAGACGACCTGCCTGAAGCAGTTCCTAGCCAAGTTGTTAGGTGAAAAACGGCTGTTGCCGGAGCAGGTCTCCTTCCTCACCGGCGAACTCATTCACGATGACACCGAACTGCGGCACGAAATCATGTCCGAGCTGTGCGGGAAAAGCGGCTGGCAGGTCATGGTCGTGGATGAAATCAGTTACATCAAAGACTGGGATAAGGCGATTAAGTTTCTGGCCGATGCCGGCATTCTGGATCACGTCACTCTGCTCGTATCCGGTTCCGACAGTGCCATTTTGCGGGAGGCGATGAAGCGGTTTGCTGGCCGGCGGGGGCGCGCGGCGCAGGTGGACTTTGTTTTTCATCCGCTCGGATTTGCCGAGAGTGTGGTGCTCAAGGTGCCGGAGTTGCGTGGCTTGGTAACGGCCTGTCAGCAGACGGAAAATCATCGCGACGTGCCTGGCTTGGCGGAAGCGTGGCCACGCCTAGAAACCCTTTTTCAGGAATATCTACGGCATGGCGGCTATCTAACCGCGATCGCCGACCTGCTGCGCGGTGGGCGTATCGAGGCTGCCACGTTCCGCACGTATGCGGAGTGGTTGCGTGGCGATATTCTGAAGCACAACAAACAGGAAAAATATCTGCTGGAGGTTTTGCGCGGCATGTTGCGAACCTATGCTTCCCAGATCTCCTGGGTCTCACTGGCCAAAGAGCTATCCATTGAACACCACAAGACGGTGAGTGACTATGTGGCGATCCTCGAGGACATGCATGCCGTAATGGTACAGGAGGCCCTGGTAGAGCATACGTTGTCCGCGGCGCCCAAAAAGGCGAAAAAGCTCTATTTCGAGGATCCCTTTATTTTTCACGCCGTGGAAACCATGCTGGGAATGATGAACGCAGAAAGCACCCCCGCGCTGGTCGAGACCGTGGCCGTGGCGCATTTTAGCCGGAAGTTTGGGAAGATCTATTACATCAAGGGCGCCAAAGGGGAAGTGGATATCGCGTATCTACAGGGCGATACCTTCCATCCGGTCGAGATTAAGTGGACCACACAGCTTCGACCGGAAGAGCTCAAGCAGGTTATGGTCTATCCGAATGCCTTGATCCTGGGACGACAGCGCACAGCCGCGCGCGTGGCACATGTCCCGTATCTGCCCTTGCTCCGCTATTTGTTAGGGCCGTAGGAAAAGGTGGAGACCGGTCTGATCATGTCTGTCGTTCTCATCAGCGGCGCCTCGGGATTTGTCGGCCGTCACTTGGCGGCCTGGCTGGCAGGGCAAGGGCACCAAGTGTGGGCGTTGGACCGCCTCGCGCAACCCTTGACGGCCGTCCTTACCGCTGCCTACACCTGGGACGATCTGTCGGCTATCGAATGGCCGGCTGTGTCGGCCGTGATCCACCTGGCTGGAAAAGCGCATGACACCCGCCACACGACAGACCCGCAAACGTATTTCGATGTCAACCTTGGCCTGACGCAGCGCCTCTACGAGTCCTTCCGCGCTTCCCCGGCACGGATCTTTATGCAGTTCAGCTCTGTCAAAGCGGTGGCTGACCGCGTGCCCGTAGGGACGGAGCTGAGCGAGGAGGCGACGCCGCAGCCGCGTACGCCGTATGGGCAATCCAAACTGGCCGCGGAGCGCTACCTGCAGGGCGAACCGCTTGCCGAAAACCGCCGTCTGTACATCCTGCGCCCTTGTATGATTCATGGCCCGGGGAACAAGGGGAATCTGAATCTGCTCTATGCCTTTGCCCGGCGCGGCCTGCCTTATCCATTGGCGGCTTTTGACAACCGGCGCTCCTTTACCGGCATCGAGAACCTGTGTCAGGCGGTGGCGGGGTTGTTGCGGGTGGCGCCGGCCTCGGGTATCTACCAACTGGCGGATGATGAGCCGCTGGCGACTACCACGCTGATGGCGCTGATGGCGGAAAGCCTGGGGCGACGGCCGCGGAGCTGGCGGCTGGCGCCGGGATTAGTCCGCTGGTGCGCGCGGATGGGGGATTACACGCACCTGCCGTTGAACACGGAGCGACTGGAGAAGCTGACGGAGTCGTACGTGGTGTCCAACTATAAGATTAAACAGGCGCTGGGGCTGACGCACTTCCCGGTAACTGCGGCAGATGGGGTGCGACGGACGCTGGCCGCGTTCAGGGCGGGTGAGGGCAAGTAGGGAAGGTTTGGAGTGCGCGACCTTGGTCGCGCTTTGGCGGGCGGGGCTTGCCACGCCCGGGGAAGAACACACGGCCGGGGATGGCGGGCTACAGCGACAGGGACCGTGAGCGCAACGCGTGCGGCGCCGCGTCAAGCGGTTCGACGGTGCGCACCGCCTGCGGCCGCGGCGGAGAAAAGCGGCGGCAAGCCGCCGCACCAAACCTGCCGCGCTGCCGAGAACCTGTGAGACCGGTTTGGAGTGCGCGACCTTGGTCGCGCTTTGTGCGGGCGGGGTCGCAGATGGTGAGCGCAGTCGAACCGCTTGCCACGCCCGGCGGGAAGAGAGAGCCTGTTATGTCCTCCAACATTCCATGGCCGCACGCCCCGGTACACTGGACTTTCGAGCCGGGCACTTATATGGTCACAGCCGGGGTGTATCACAAAGAAGCGCTTCTGCACACCCCGGAACGGCGCGATGTGGTGCTGGCGGAACTCTGTGCTTGTGCACTGGAGTTTGGGTGGCAGTTGCAGGCCTGGGCCGTGATGCTCAATCACTATCATTTTGTGGCACAGACGGCGCAACCCAGCTCGCTCACGCGCTTTCTGTCCAAGGTGCATGGGAATACCGCGCGTTGGCTCAATCGCGAGGATCAGCAACCCGGCCGTAAAGTCTGGTTTGAGTTTTGGGACACACAGCTTACGTATGAGTCTTCCTGGCTAGCCCGGCTGAAGTATGTGCATACGAATCCCGTGCATCACGGCGTGACACAGGTGGCCGAAGAGTATCGCTGGTGCTCGGCAGCGTGGTTTAAGAATCAGGCGCATACCAGTCTATACGCAACGGTGGATGGTTTTAAGACGGAGCATGTTTCCGTGCGCGATGACTTTTAGGAGATGCCGGTGCGCCGCGGCGAGCGGTTCGACGGTGCTCACCGCCTGTGGCCGCGGCGGAGAAGAGCGGCGGCAAGCCGCCGCACCAAACCTGCCGCGTTGCAGAGAGCATGTAAGAACGGTTTGGAGTGCGCGACCTTGGTTGCGCTTTGTGCGGGCGGGGCTTGCCACGCCCGCGGAAGAATACACGGCCGGGGATGGCGGGCGACAGTAACAGGGACCGTGAGCGGACTGCGTGCGGCGCCGCGGCGAGCCGCGGCGGAGAAGAGCGGCGGCAAGCCGCCGCACTCCAAACCTGCCGCGTTGCAGAGAGCATGTAAGAACGGTTTGGAGTGCGCGACCTTGGTCGCGCTTTGGCGGGCGGGGTCGCAAACGGTGAGCGCCGTACGATAGAAAGGTGATGCCAATATGATCTATCCCATCTTCAAGCGCCTGCTTGATTTTCTGTTGGCCCTGTTGGCCCTGCTGGCTCTCTTGCCGCTCTTCCTCCCTGTGATGCTGGTGCTGGTCTGCACGGGCGAGCATCAGGTCTTCTATTTTCAAGAACGCATCGGGCTACATAACCGGCGCTTTCGGCTATGGAAGTTTGCGACTATGTTGAAGAACAGTCCGAACATGGCGGGCGGACTGCATACCACCCGTCGCGATCCGCGCGTGCTGCCGCTGGGCGGTTTCCTGCGCAAGACGAAGATCAATGAGCTTCCCCAACTCGTGAACATCCTGCTGGGCGACATGGCGATCGTCGGGCCCCGCCCGCTGGTGGATAAGACTTTTGAGCCCTACCCCGCGCACGTGAAGGCCGTGATTTACAACGTACGTCCCGGCTTGACCGGTGTAGGGTCTATCGTATTTCGCGATGAAGAGCGGCTCCTGTCGGTGTGCGCCATGCCTGCCGCTGACTTCTACCAGCGCTACATTTCGCCAGCCAAAGGGGAGTTGGAGCTTTGGTATCAGCGCCATATGAGTTTGTCGACCGACCTTACGCTCATCCTGCTGACCGCCTGGGCGATCGTGCGACCGCAGCATCAGTTGCTCCGGAAAGTGTTTCCCACGCTGCCACGTCTTGACGTGCCCGGGCTGACCTGACATGCGCATCCTCTGGCTCCACCAGTACTTTGCTACCCCCAACGGTTGGGGGAGTGTGCGCACGTATGAGTTTGCGCGGCGCTGGGTGGCGGCTGGGCATGCCGTGGATGTGGTGTGCTGCGCGGCGTACGATCCCTCGCTGTCCGGGCGCCGGGTCGTGGAGTGCGACGGCCTGCGCGTGCTGGTCAGTCGCACGCGCTACCGACCGCAGATGCGGTTTGCGGCGCGGGTCTGGTCATTCCTTTCCTTTGCGGGCTTTGCCATGTGGCAGGTGTGGCGGCACGGCCAGCAGTACGATCGGATCATCGCCTCGAGTGGGCCGCTGACGATGGCCCTGCCGGCGTTACTGGCAAGGTGGCGGCATGGCACACCCTTTGTTTTTGAGGTGATTGATGTCTGGCCGGATGCGGCCATTGCGGCGGGGGTGTTGCGCAATCCGTGCTTACGCTGGCTGTCGTACGCGCTGGAGCGCTGGGCTTATCGCCAGGCCCAGTGGATCGTGACCTGTTCGACGGGGATGACCGCGCGCGTGCAGGCGAAAGTGGCTGGCAGGCAGTTGCCAAGTCTCGCGGTCGGCGGGTCCGGCGGCCCCGCCCTACCTGTGCACAAAGAGGGCTGGGTAGAGC
>CAIOST010000181.1 GCA_903861045.1 uncultured bacterium
CCCTGCCACCCCGGCGGGTCCGGCGGCCCCGCCCTACCACCTACCACCTAACACCTGCCACCTATCACCTCCCCTGCGCCTCTTGCCATCCACTGCGGCGGGTCCGGCGGCCCCGCCCTACCTGCCTGTCGGTGCTACTGCCACCTGTCGCCTAACACCTAACACCTACCACCTATCACCTCCCCTGCGCCTTTTGCCATCCACCCCGGCGGGTCCGGCGGCCCCGCCCTACCACCTAACACCTAACACCTCCCACCTAGCACCTACCACCTATCACCTATCACCTTCCACCCGCGGCTCCGGCCTGATCGTGGCGCTCTGGACCATTGCCTTGCTGAGCATTCTGGTGGTCTCGTTTACCTTTGACGCGCATCTCGAAACCAAGGTGCTCTCTGTGACGCGCAAGCGCCACCAGGCCGAGTATTTGGCCATGTCCGGCATCACCATGGCCGAGATGCTCATGGCCAAGCAGGGGAAAGTTAGCGGCGGTGAAGCGGTGGAGGCGATTTCCGATGACCGCTGGTATGCCCCGGCCCTGCTGCTTAAACGCGGCCAACCCGTGCGGGGGCTGGTCGAGAAGCTCGGCGAAGGGTACATCCGCCTCGATATCGACCCGGAACCGGGGCGGCGCAATGTCAACAAGCTCACCGACGAAGATTGGGAGCGCATTTTGCGCGTCGGCAACGTGCCGGAGGAGCTCTGGCCCACCTTGATTGACTCCTTTAACGACTGGGTGGACGCCGACGATCTACCCCGGCAGAACGGTGCGGAAACCGAAGACTACTACGCTTCCCTGACCCCCCCCTACCGCACCCGCAACAAGCCGGTGGATACCGTGCGCGAACTTCTCCTTGTAAAGGGCTTCCGTGAGGCGATACTATCGGGCGGTGTGTTGAATTCGGAAGACCCCCCGGAACGCCGCAAGACGCTCTCGGGGATTCAGGACATGCTCACCACGTACGGCGATGGCAAAGTCAATGTCAACGCGGCCGAGGTGCGTGTGTTAATGACGCTGCCGGGGGTGGATGAACTGGTGGCGCATGCCATTGTGGAGGAGCGCGGCAGGTCGCTCTCCGAAGGCGCCAACGGCATACCGGATACCGGGTTCAAGAGCGTGGCGGAGTTCATGGCCCGGATCCCCGGCATTGAGCCGGCGGTAGCGCAGCAGGCGACCGTGGGCTCATCGGTTTTCCGCATCACGGCCATCGGCCAGGTCGGGCGGGTGACGCGGCGGATCTGGGCGATTGCTGAGTGGGATGCAGGGAAGAAGAGACTCAAGATTTTGCAATGGCGCGAGGAGACGTGAGTGGACGGCCTGGTGCTCCGCAGCGCGGGATCGGCCCTTAGGCGGATGGCTTAGCGGTACGAAGGAGAAGCACGAGTGGTGGAAGAGGCGAAGAAGGCTACGAGTAGCGCACCCAGCCCGGGCACCCCCCGGCAGGGGGCGTCGCCCCGTCTGCCCGGCGATGCCGTGCTGGCCTTGGTGCTGGAATCCACGCGCCTATACGGGTCGGCGTTGGTGCGCAACCGGGCCGGCTGGAGCCGCGGCAACAGCGGGACGTGGCCGCTAGCGGTGGCGACCCCGCTTGAGACGCCCCCAGCCGAGTCGCCGGCCACCGCCACACCTGCCACCACCCCCGCACCAGTTGCACCCACGCCGGCTGCCGCGCTGGCCGAGAGCCTGACCCAGGCGCGTACTACCTTGCAGGCCGCTAACGCCGTGCTGGCGCTCCCGACCTCGCTGCTGCTGCTGCGCATTCTGCGCCTGCCCACGCTGGCCCAGGATGAACTGGCCGAAGCCATCCTGCTGCAGATGGACAAACTTTCACCCTTCCCCGGCGACGAACTCGCCATTGGCTGGGAAGTGCTCACTGCCGATGACGAACAGCTCACCATCTTTGCCGCCGCCGTACCAGACCGCCACATGCAGCTGATTGACCAGGCCTGCGCGCAATCCGGCGTACGCGTGCTACGCGTGGATGTGGCCTTGCTGGCCTGGTGGCAGGTGCTGCGCGACCAGCGCCTGCTCAACGCCGGCGATGGACGTCAGGCCGTACTGTTGCAACAGGGGGACGAGTGGGATCTGCTGGTGCTCGACCACGGCCTGCCGGTGCTGGCGCGCGGCCTGGGGCGCCCCGTGGAACCGGAGGACCTGGCCCGCGAATTGACGCTCTCCCTTTTCCAGGCCGAGATGGAAGTGGGGAACCTGCCGCTCCAGGAAGTGCTGCTGGTCTCGGCTACCCCGCCCCCACCGGCCATCGTGGCGGCCATCAGCGCCACCGTGGACGTCGAAGTGCGTGGTCTGCCAACCCCGGACACCGCCACGGCCGCGGCCGGGGTTTGCCAGCGGACCATTGCCGGCGCCTCGCTGGATTTGACGCCGAAATCCTGGAACCAGCGCGAACAGACGGAGCTGGCCCGGCGTCGCATCGTCCGCGGTCTCGCGGCCGCCTTCGGCCTCTGGGCGGCGCTGGTGGCGGTGCTGGTGCTGGGGCCAAGCGCCACGGATCAGATGACCAACTGGCAGAAGCGCCGGCTCAGCGTGATTGCCGCCGAACATCAGCAGGTGCACGACATGCGCGAGCGGGTGCGCCTGATCCGCCGCTACATGGACCGCAGTGGCTCACTGCTGGAATCCTTGCGCACCATTTGCGCGGCCCAACCGGCCGGCGTGGAACTGAGCGAATTCTCCTACGACCGCGAAAAGGGGGTCAAGCTCAAGGGCGATGCCACCATTCGCGAGCTGGTCTATAGCTTCAAGGAACAGGTGGAGACCACCGCACCCTTCCGCGCCTGCCGTCTGGGCGCGGTGGTAAGCACCCCGGGCAGCTCCAAGAACCGGTTTGAAATGGACGCCTCGTTCGGGGAGGGCCCGCGATGACGATGTCCGGCCGCGAAAAGGCGATTGGCGCGATCACGATCGTCGTGCTGCTATTTGGTTTGCTTGGCTTGTTGGCCAAGGGGCGCCTCGATACCTGGCGCAGCAAACGACTGGAGTACCGCCAAGCCTGCGTCTCCCTGGATCAGGCGCGTAAGCTGATTGGTCAGCGGCCGCTCTGGCAGAAGAATTACGAGAGCGTGCGGGAGCTGATGCCGATCTTTCCAGCCGACAAGCCGGTGGACACCTACTGGCTGGGCGTGATGGACAATGCCGCCCGCAGCAACGGGCTGAACATTCTCAAGGCGCAGGCCACCAGTGAGCAGCTCGTGGGCGACGTGTACGAGATGGCCATTGAGTGCAAGGAGTGGGAAGGGTCGCTGGACGCCCTGGTGCGCTTCCTGTACGGCCTGGAGTCTACCGGCGTCATGCTGGATATGCGGCAGTTATTCATTCGGCCCAATCCGGCCGATCACTCGCGGCTGAAGGGAAGCTTTGTGCTCTTTTGCGCCTACATGCGCGAACGGGCCGATGCCGCCAAGCCGAAGACGGAGCCGGCCAAGCCCCAAGCCGAGGCCGCCGCTGTGCCACCGGCCGCCGCCACTCCCACGCCGCCACCGGCTGCACCGCCGCAGACCCCGGTGAGCGCGCCCGCGCCCAAGCCGGAAACCGCCCAGCCACCCACAGCCGCACCGCCGCTGCCACCCGCCAAGCCGGCGACCGCTCCGGCCAAACGGCTGGACCTGCTGCGCCGGCGTCCGGCGGCGACGCCTCCCAAACCGGCACCCCCTGCCACCCCTTAAAATAACTTTTTTAACCATAAGGCAAGCTATGTATACAATCTCTCCAAACCAGACGGTCCAGATCCTGCGCCGGTTGTGGTGCGCGGGTCTGGCAAGTCTGGCGATTCCCACGCTGGTCGCGCAGGAACCGCCGCCGCCCATCCCGCCGCCCATGCCGGCGCGCAGCTCCCCCTTGGCAGGTGTCGTACGCCCGAACCTCGCAGGAACCACCAACGCGGCCGGCGCGCGCGGCCGTCCGGCCTTGCAACCGGCTTTGAACGCCGAAGTTGTGGGCGATGCCGAGGCCAAGGCGCCGGAGCTCAAGTTCGAGAGCTCCCCGTCGGACATTGTGCTGCAGACCTTTGCCCGCGAGACCGGCCGGACGCTGCTGATTGCCCCGGATGCGCCCAAGGCCACGATCTCGCTGCGCAGCCAGACCCCGCTCAACCGCCGCGAATACCTGCAGGCCATCCAGACCGTGCTGCGCATGAACAACATTGCGCTGCTGCCGGTGGGGGACAAATTCCTCAAGGTGGTGCCCGCCAGCACGGTCCTGGCCAACGCCATTGAGACCGACTTTCAGGATCCCGAGGGTGGGCCACGCGAGGATCACGGCGAAATCATTAGCCAAATGGTGCAACTCCGCTACATTTCGATTGATGAAGCCAGCAAGGCCATTGCACCGTTCAAGCGCGGCGAGGGGCAGGTGCAGATCTTCGAACGCACCAACAGCATTTTGCTCACCGACCGCACCGAGAACGTCAACCGCATGATGGAGATCATCCGCTTCCTTGACCAGCCCCGCGCCGTGCGCGAGGAGGTCAACGTCCGCCCCATCAAGTACGCCAAGGCCGCCAACATCAAGCAGCGCCTGGAGGAGATTGTGGCCGAGTCGCAGAAGGCCACAGCCGGCAAGGCCACGCCGCAGGCGGCCGGTTCCGGCGCCCCCGGGATCCGGAGTGTGGCACCCCTGCCGGTGCCGGCACCTGTGCCGGGCGTGATACGCGCCGGCATGCCCACCCTTGCCACATCGTCCACGCCGGTCAACAACCCGATCGTGGAAGCCCTCATGGCCGAGGCCGAGCGCGGCGTGATCCGTGGCAAGGTGCAGATCCTGGCCGATGAACGCACCAACATGCTGTTGCTCATCACGCAGCCGGAGAACATGAAGTTCTTTGATCGCATCATCAACGTGCTCGACATCGAAACCACACCGGATTTCCAAGTCTCGGTGCTGCGCTTGGAATACGCCGATGCCGAGGAGATTGCCAAGCTGCTCAACGACCTGATTGGCAACGTCAAGGCTGAACAGCCCAAGGGCATGGCCGGTGCCACCACGGGGGGCGCCGCGGCCGGCACGGCCGGCGAGAGCAAGGGGGCCGAACCGGCCCGCAGCGCCACGCTGGCCGACTTTGCCGAACGCATGCGCACCCCCGCGGCCGCGGCCGCCGAGCCCGGCAAGAGCAAGGTCGGCGAACTGAGCAAGGATAATATCAAGATCCTGGCCAACAAGCGCACCAATGCCGTGATCCTCCAGGCCAGCAAATCCGACACCGCCGCTATCCGCGATATCATCCGCGATATGGACATCATGCTCTCGCAGGTGCTGATCGAGACCGTGGTGCTGGATGTGTCGCTGAACAGCAGCATGGAAACCGGTATTGACTGGGTGCAGCGTATGGCCAAGACCGGGAAACTGGGCGGCGATATGAATCCGCTCTACTACGCCGGCGGCGGTGGCGGCGGCTCCGGCGTCAATCCCGTGAACCTCCTCGCCACTGGCGTGACCAATTTGACGTCTTCCGGTCTCCAGTACTTCTTCTCCATGCCGAATCTCGGTGTGGATGCGGTGATCAAGGCCTCGGCCGCCGACGGGCGTGCCAAGGTCCTCTCCTCCCCGGTACTGCTGACTCAGGATAACAAAGAGGCCACCATCGAGGCCACGCAGTTGCGTTACCTCTTCAAGGGGTACACCTACCTGAATAGTGCCTCGGGGTATAGCTCTGGCGATAAACAAGCCAACGTGGACCAGCGCAATGTCGGTCTGACCGTGAAGGTCACGCCTCGCATCAATATCAAGGGGATGGTCTCGCTCAAGGTGGATGAAACATTCGAGGACATCGGCCCGGACCAGGAGATTGACGGTCAGAAGTGGCCCACCACCCAGACCCGCAAGCTCAGCGCCGATATCGCCGTCAAGAGCGGCGAGACCGTGATCCTCGGTGGCCTGGTGCGCAACGAGAAGAAAAACTCCAGCACTAAGATCCCGCTGCTAGGCGACATCCCCTTCATCGGTCAGTATCTTTTCGGTTCCACCAGCGCCACCGAGGCCCGCTCGGAGCTATTGGTGTTTCTGACCCCTTATGTGCTGGACACCCCGGACTCCATGGCCGCCGAGGCCCGCCGCCGCAAGGATTACCTCGATGTTAAGGGGATGTGGACCAAGGGGTGGTCGGACAGCAAGCTGGCCGAAGAGACCATCCGCCAGAAGATGAAACGCGAACAGGCCGAGCATGCCGCCGAGCGCGCCCGCGAAAAGAGTGCCAAGGAGCAGGCCGAAGCCGCCACGACCGACGCCCCCCGTGTGAACGTGTTCGCCTCCTCCGTGACGACCAACGTGTTTGTCGGTGACACCAACGCCGTGCCCGCTACGGCGCGTGAAACCAAGTAGGCCTACGGGATGGGCGGGGCCACCGGTTGGTGCAGGTAGCACACTCCGGCAGGCCCCGACGACTCGTGTAACGGGAAAGGAGAAAGCGCATCATGATGCCCTGCCTGCACAGACTGCTGTTTCTAGCGCCCCTCCTGCTCCTTAACATCATAGGCGCACGCGCCTACGAAGTGCCCGTATTTACCAGTTCCACCACCACGACAGGATACGTAGGGGTGGCCTTCTCCTACTGGATTACTGCCAACCCGGCCGCCACCTTCAGCGCCGTAGACCTGCCCTATGGCCTGTCCCTCTCGGAAGGGCAAATCAGCGGAATCCCCCTGGGTCCGGAAAGCGTCACGAACACCGTGGTCCTTACAGCCACCAATGCCTATGACAGCAGCCTCACCAGCACCACCAACCTCACCATAGTTATCCTCCCGCCCACCCCCTCGCCAGCGATTACCAGCGAGGCAGAAGCCACGGGGTACATCGGCGACCCCTTCACCTATCGGATTGTCGCCTCAAATGCGACCGGGTACGGCGCCGAGCATCTGCCCGCCGGCTGGACAGTGGACCGCGCGAGCGGCGCGATCGCCGGCACGCCCAGAACCCTTGGCGCGCAGGTCATCACGCTGATTGCCTCCAACGCCACCTCGATCCCCGGGACGCGCGAACTAACGCTGACCATCTTGGCCACAGCTACGACCAATGAAATCTTTGCGGAAGATTTCGAAAGTGGCTTTAAGGCCGGCTGGCAGGTGGGGGATGCCAACACCTCCGGAACCCTTGCCTACTGGGGGACCGTATCCTCCCCCTTCGCAGGCATGAGCGCGCCGGAGGGGAGCCGCATGGCGTACTGCGCGGGTATTGGCTTCGCCGACTCCAGCGACATTCCAAAATATCAGAACAACATGCGGGCCTATATGCAGCGCAGCCTCGACTTGAGCGGCTGCAGCGCCGTCACCCTGACATTCCGCTCGCGGATTGTGGGGCTCGAGACCACCTTTCATACCGAGGCCTGCCGCGTGCGCCTCTCAGCAAACAATGGCCAGTCTTGGGCGGATCTGTGGGTGCAGTCACGCGAGGATGCCGAATGGACCGCCGAGACCCTGGACCTGAGCGCGTATGCCGGGAACTCAGCGGTCCTGCTCCGTTTCGAGTTCGAGAGCGACGACTCCGTAAACGATGTAGGGTGGTTTCTCGACGAGATCGCCGTGAGCACCGGCGAGGGCGACCAATTTGATCGTGCCGCCAGCATGAGCTGCGGCACCAACTACCCCAGCTCCGTGGCAGCCCCCAACGCCCTGGATGTCACAAAAGTCCCCCTGCGCCAAGGCTATCGCTATGTCATCACGGCCACCGGCGGCTCGCTGCGTGATCCGCAACTCTGGTTGTTCGACCCCGCGCGCAACCCGCGCGCCAATAACGACGATAGTGGCGGATTAAACTCGCGCATCACCTTTGATTGCCAAGACACCGGCGACTACTACCTGCAAGTGGGGGGCGTATCCGGCGGGTTCGGCACCTACACGCTGCTGGTGACCGAACAGCCTGCCAAGGCGGATATCGTGGCCGTGTCCATCGCCATGACGCTCCCGGAGGAAAGCGATCCGCGCGAACAATCCCCGGAGACGCTAACCTTTACCTTGCAGAACAAGGGGCCCATGAACTTGGCTAACGGCGAGGTCTATTCCTACCGCGCGGAGGTCTACCTCTCCGCCTCACCCGTGAATAGCGCCGGTGTGCTGCTGGGCAGTGAAACCATTGACCTCGCCCTGCCGGTTGACCCGGAAGCTAACAGCGAGGAGATCCCAGGCACAATCGCGGCCTATACCATCCCCGCCACCCTGACAGGCGGATATTACTACGTCTGGCTGAATATTACGCCGTTAGTCGGAGCGCCCACGGATACCAAGCTGGCCAATAACTTGGTGTGCAGCCGCGAACCGGTTAAGATCCCCAAGCCCACCCAGGTGATGCTCTCTGGTAAAGCATCCAAAAACAAAGGCTTGGCTAGCTTGGCTGGCGCCACCATTAGGTGGATCTCGGCGGATGGCACGCTTACCAACAGCACCACCACCACCGATGTTGGCAACTATTACATCCAGGTTACCAACGGCTGGAGCGGCACCATTACGCCCGTGGTCAGTAGTAATCAGCCTGGGCTCTTTTGGCCGCCGCAGCGGGTCTACACCAACGTGAGCGACCACCTGACTATCCAGAACTTTGCGCTCGGCGCACCGTTGGCAATCTCCGGCCGCCTCACCACGAAATCCACCACCAACAAGGATCTGACCCATGGCGTGAGCGTGGCCTTCAGCGCCAATGGGGCCACCATCATCGTCACCGCCGATGCGGCTGGCTACTATTCCCATGTCGTCGTATCCGGCTGGAGCGGCACCGTCACCCCCTTCACCAACGGCATCGGCGGCGCGTTTAAGCCAATAAGCAAATCGTACAGTAAGCTGACCACTGGCAAAACCAGCCAGAACTTCACTTGGACGCCCCCTCCCGTGATCTCCGGCCGCCTCACCACGAAATCCACCACGAACAAGGCGCTAACCAACGGTATCTGCCTCGCGTTCACCGCCAATGGTGTTACCACCAGCGTCACCGCGAATGCCTCAGGCTACTATACCAATGTCGTCGTATTCGGCTGGACCGGCACCGTCACCCCCCTCACCAACGGTATCGGCGGCGCCTTTACGCCGGTCAGCAAAACGTACAAAAAACTGACTGCCGACAGTACCAAACAGGATTTCATCTGGACGCCACCGCCTGTGATCTCCGGCCGCCTCACCACGAAATCCACCACGAACAAGGCGCTGACTAACGGTGTATGCCTCGCCTTCACCGCCAACGGTACCACCAACATTGTCACCGCGACGGCCGCCGGCTACTATTCCAATGTCGTCGCATTCGGCTGGACCGGCACCGTCACCCCCCTCACCAACGGCATCGGCGGCGCCTTTACGCCAATCAGCAAATCGTACAAAAAGCTGACTGCCGACAGTACCAAACAGGATTTCATCTGGACGCCACCGCCTGTGATCTCCGGCCGCCTCACCACGAAATCCACCACGAACAAGGCGCTAACCAACGGTATATGCCTAGCGTTCACCGCCAACGGTGTTACCAACATCGTCACCGCGAATGCGTCAGGCTACTATACCAATGGCGTCGCATTCGGCTGGACCGGCACCGTCACCCCTCTCACCAACGGCATCGGCGGCAACTTCAAACCGGTCAGCAAAAAGTACAGTAAGCTGACCACCGATACTAAGCAGGATTTCGAGTGGGAGGCCCCGGTATCTGTCGCCAATGCCATGCTCGCCCCCGCAGCGGTCCGCGCAGCCGTGGCGGCACAGCCCGCCGCCGAGCTACCAACGCTCCTGCACACGTATGGTTGGGCACGCTGGAGTGGCGCAGAGGTCGAAGGCCTGCGCCCGGCGGGCGACTGGCTGCAACTGCTTGCGACCGATGGCCGCATCAGCATGCAACCCATGCCGCCGTTGGGTCAGCCGGCGGAGCTGAGCGAGACGCAGGAGTGCGCCACCAACCGGCCGCCGCCACTGGCCGCCAGCGCTGCGCCGATTTTGGTTATCCGAACCGTACAGGGCGTCCCCTTTGCCGAACTGCTGCGCACCAACCTGCTGCTGCAAAGCTCGTCGCTGCTGCTGCTCCCCGGACCAGAGGCCATCCTGCTCTGGGATCTGCGCTTGCTGCCAGTCAGCCCGTAATGATGAGCTATGCGCAACCAAAACCCGCGTGTAAGCGGGTGGTGTACGTGTAGCCGTGTAAGAGAAGGTGTATGCGTGGGTGCAAGTGTCGCGATCCGCGTGGCCACGGGCACACTTGTTCGTACACTTACACGCCAACCCTACACGGCACACTTACTCGACCCGCTTGAACGATGGCCGCATTGGAGATGGCCTCGTTGTCGGGATCGCGACGATGATCGGGGGCATCACCGGATCCCTTCGATCCGGGCGCCAGCCAGTAGCCCCGGCCCGCCCCGGGCCGAGGGCGGATTGCGGTAGTCGGCTGGTA
>CAIOST010000182.1 GCA_903861045.1 uncultured bacterium
CCCGCAGCGGCATGACTTTGCACGAACTTGGCCGGGAAACTGGCATGAACGTGCATGCCGTCAGCAAAGCCGTTACGCGACTGGACTTACGCCTGAAGAAAGACGTCAAACTGCAACGGATCAAACGGCATGCATTACGGATGCTGGAAGGGACAGGAGAAAAGACATGAATGTCCTATGTCTAAAGACGACCCCATGGGATGTCGCTGGTCTGGCAGGAACAGCCGAATCCGCGGCTGCATGAACTCTTCGCCAAAATGCTGGGGGACGAAACCGAAAGCCCGGTCTGGCGTGACTACTGTTTGCAGTTCCTTTCGGAGTGCCTGAAGTCGTCCTCCGATCCGGAGGCGATCAAGGCTATTCTGGCGCGCTATGCGCAGGGGAAGGACGGCCTGGCTGGTACCGCCATCGTGAACATCGGGCTGCAGGAAGGCGCCGGTCGGATCAAGCCGGACGAGACGTTCAGTCAGCAGCTCGAGGCCCAGCTCACGGACCCGGAGGTCGTCACCCCGACCAAGCTCAGCATCCTGGGGATGATCGGCAAGCGCCACGATGTGCGGCTTCTCCCGCTGGTGCGCAGCTATGCCACCCACACCAACGACAGTCTCCGCCGCACCGCCATGGCCACGCTCGGCCTGATCGGCACGCGTGATGATCTGCCGCTGCTCCAACCCGGCCTCACCAACCGCAATCGCGCCGTGCAAATGGCCGCGAAAGTCGCGATGGCGCGGATCAAGGCGCGATGAGGAGAAGGTGGTAGGTGCTAGGTGGTAGGTGGTAGGAAGCCGCGCATGCACGCGAATGGCGGCGGAGGGGAGCGTTTCCACCACAAAGAGCACGAAGGGGAGGCGGAGAAGGAGGCAGGTGGTGGGAGGGATGCGGGAGTGGCGCAACCGCGAATGCACGCGAATGGACGCGAATGGGGAGTTTCCGCCGGGTTCTATGGCCATTGCCCAACAATCAACGTTCAACGGAACTTTGTGTGCGTTGGATGTTGGGCGTTGGTTGTTGAAGATACGCTTGTCCGGCTCGGCGGGAGCCTCGCCCGCCTTGTGCCTCGATCGTGCCCAGGCGCGTGGCCGCAAGGCGTGGTTCGCGGTGGCCAACACCAAGCGCCCGCCGCCCCCGGCGGCCTCGGTGCCCCCCCCCCAAGGGGTCAGCCCCCCCCCCAAGGGGTCAGACCTTAAATATTAGAAACTGGTTGCATGCGTGGCAGGCGACGGGCTGAAAGGGGATGCATGGCAAGGAAAGTGCGAGTGGAGTATCCGGGGGCGATCTATCATCTGACGGTAGGGTCAATGGTGGGGCCGAACTGTTTGATGACGATGACGACCGCCGGTATCTGCTGGGGCGGATCGCGGAGGCAGCGTCCCCGTACCAGGTGCGCGTGTATCTGTTCAGTATAGGGGGCTGACGCAGCGCGCCGCAGCACCCCTGCTGGGGGTGCGAACCGGCGCGGCGGTTTGTTGCCAGTTGCGCAAACTCCTCCAACGCCACAAATCTGACGCGGTCTTACATAGCATCGTGGCGAACATGGAAAAGCGTCTGGACAGACAACAGCGCCAGCAGCCTTATATCTAACGTTTAAGGTCTGACCCCATGGGATGGATGACCCCATGGGATGGACGGTGGGTATTGCGTTTTGGGGATGGCACACAGTTGTGAATGTGCGGCTGCCGTGGCGCGGCGCGTCTACATTTCGTCCACCAGCTTGGAGGCCAGGCCGGTGTAGGTGGCGGGGGTCAGGTGGATGAGCCGCTTCTTGTCCGCCACCGGCAGGTCCAGTTCCTCGATGAAGTCATGGAGGGTGGCGGCGTCAATCTTCTTGCCGCGGGTCATCTCCTTCAGCCGTTCATACGGGTTGGTAAGGTCGGCCTTGCGCATGACGGTCTGGATCGGCTCGGCCAGCACTTCCCAGGCGTGGTCGAGATCGGCCGCCAGGCGTGCGCGGTTGAGGGTGATCTTGCCGAGCCCCCTGAGGGTGGCGTGGTAGGCGACGAGGCAGTAGCCGAACGCCAGCCCCATGTTGCGCAGCACGGTGGAGTCGGTCAGGTCGCGCTGCAGGCGCGAGACGGGGAGCTTGCGGGCCATGTGTTCCAGCAAGGCATTGGCCACGCCCAGATTCCCCTCGCTGTTCTCGTAATCAATGGGGTTGACCTTGTGGGGCATGGTGGAGGAGCCCACCTCGCCTTTGACGGTCTTCTGCCCCAGGTAGCCGAGCGAGATGTAGCTCCAGACGTCGCGGTCCAGGTCGAGCAACACGGTGTTCCAGCGCGCCAGCGCATCGAAGAGCTCGGCGATGCCGTCGTGCGGTTCGATCTGCGTGGTGAGCGGGTTCTGGCGCAGGTTGAAGGCGGAGACCAGCAACTGGCGGCTCAGCGCGGGCCAGTTCACGGCGGGGTAGGCGGACAAGTGGGCGTTATAATTGCCGACGGCGCCGTTGAGTTTGGCGGGGAGGGTGATGGCTTCCAACTGGGCCGATTGGCGGCGCAGACGGCTGACGAAGACGGCCAACTCTTTACCCATGGTGGTGGGCGAGGCGGTCTGGCCGTGGGTGCGGGCCAGCATGGCGACGTCACGCGCCTCTAGGGCGAAGGCGGCGAGCGCGTCCTCCACGGCTTTCTGGGCGGCGCGCAGGACCGTCATCCCGTCGCGTAATTGCAGCGCGTGGGCCACGTTGTTGATGTCTTCCGAGGTGCAGGCAAAGTGCACGAATTCGTTGCGGGCGGCGAGCGTGGTGCCCGTAAACTTCTCCCGCAGAAAATATTCGACGGCCTTGACGTCATGGTTGGTGACGGCTTCGATCTCCTTGACGCGCTGTGCTTCCGCCACGGTCAGGTTGTTGGCGAGCGCATCGAGCAGGCGGTTCTCATCTTGTGTAAGCGGCAGGGCTTCGGGGATGCCGGGCTCGGCGCAGAGGGCGCGCAGCCAGGCAATCTCCACCTGCACGCGGCGGCGAATCAGGCCGTATTCGGAGAAGATGGCGCGCAAGGGGGCGACCTTGGCGGCATAACGCCCATCCAGCGGGCCAAGGGCGGTCAGGGTGTCGAGCGGATGATCTTTCATGTGGGTTTCTCCAATATTTGGTATCAAGAAACATAGCGTATGGTCAGGGAGATATGGCTACGGGCGTGCGCCGTATGGCAGCCGGCCAGATTTCCCGGAGGGCTTTTCCCTCCAGGTTTAGCTCCACGGCTTTGCCGCGGAGTTCGATGGGTTGGCCCACCAGCGCATCCAGTGCCGGGACTTTGCGGGCCCGGGTAAACACGGCGTGGTTGCCTAGTTTGTAGAGCGGTTCCCGCATGCGTGTGCTGATGGCAGGCGGGGTGAGGGCGGTTAGCGTGCCGGTAAAGAGCTGTTCCTGGCCGGGTTGCTGCTGGTACCAGGCTTCCTCGGCGAAGAGCGGTTGCCAGGCGCTCGCGGGGGACGCGGGTGGCTGGTTGGTCGGGGCGGTCATCGGGGGGCGGAAGGATGATTGATTCGTGGTGGTGGGGGTGGGCATCGGCGGGCGGGTGGTTTTCGTGGCAGGTGGTGGCGTCGCCAAGAGGCCGGTCGCCGGGAGCGCGAGGGCGGCCAGAAGTGCACAAATCAGGGTGCCGATGGTTTGGTTCATGTGGGGTTGGTCCTTTTTCCGGTCGTGCGACAGACCACAAAGAACGACAACACAACCAACATACCCCACGATTTGCCCAAAGGCAAGGGCTGCTTCGTGCTTGCTACCCTGTCGGCCTTCCGGTACATTATCGGCTCTTTCGGAGCGCTTTCCGCCGTGTGGCGGAGCGGCGCAGAAGCGAACGACCTGCGGTTTCAGGGCTGCGGGCAAAGCGGATTAACCGGAAGCTGACGGAGTTACGCGGAGCGGACACACCGTTCCCGGCCCACGGCTTCCATGTATGGTTTAAGGAGCGATATGGACACACCTGCCACGACGAGTCTCACCGGCCTCACGATCAAGGACCTGCTGGATGCCGGGCTGCATTTCGGCCATCAGACCAAGCGCTGGAACCCCAAGATGAAGCGCTATATCTTTGATAAGCGCAGCGGGATCCACATCATTGACCTGACCCAGACGCTCGTGCTGATCGAGGAAGCAGCGGCGTTCCTGCGCGGTATCGTGCTGCGCGGCGGTCGCGTGTTGTTCGTGGCCACCAAGAAGCAGGCCCAGGATGTGATCAAGCAGGCGGCGGTCGACAGCAATCAGTTCCATATGACGTCGCGCTGGCTCGGCGGTACGCTGACCAACAACCAGACGATCCGGCGCAGCATCAAGCGCATGCGCCAGATTGAGACCATTGGCCGCAACAACAATGGCGTGTTGTCGGTACATAAGAAAGAAGCCGCCAACCTCCGCCGGGAGCTCGACAAGCTGCAGACGAACCTCGCCGGTATCGCGGACATGGAGCGCCTGCCGGCCGCGATCTTTATCGTGGACGTCTGTCGCGAACGCATCGCGGTCGAGGAAGCCCGCCGCCTGGGCATCCCGCTGGTGGCCGTGGTGGATACCAACGCCGATCCGGATCCGATCGATTATATCATCCCGAGTAATGACGATGCCATCCGCGCGGTCAAGCTGATCGCAGACGCCTTTGCCAAGGTGATCAAGGAAGCGTCTGAGCATTATAACCGCGTGGCCGCTGAGAAGACGCGGCAGGTGGAAGCGGAGCGCGCCTCGGCAGATGCCTCCGATCGCGCCGCCCGCCGCGCACGCGCCGATAAGGAAAAGGACGATGACGCGGAGTCCGCCGCCGCCAAGGCGAAGCTGGCCCGTCAGCGCCGCACCGCAGCCAAGTCGGCCAAAGACACCGTGGTGGCGCGCGCCGCAGCGGTGGAACCCGCGGGTGAGGCCGCCGCCGAAGTGGCGGTCGACGCCGCTGCAGACGACGCGGTGCCGATGACGGAAGTCTAAGGCGCGCGCGGCTTTCGTGGCAGGTGTAGCCACCTGCCGCTGGCTCCCTGCCACGGGGCCTCGGTTTGGCCCCGTGGTTTTTTTACTACTCGCTAGGATTATGGATCACGACTTGTTGGGAGACGCATCATGGCAGAACTCACCACCGCAATGATTACCGATTTGCGTGCCCGCACGAACGCCGGCATGATGGATTGTAAGAAGGCCTTGCAGGAATCGAATGGCGACATGGATGCCGCGATCAAGCTGTTGCGCGAGCGCGGCCAGGCCATCCAGGTCAAGCGCGCCGCCAAGGAAGCCAATCAGGGGATTATCAGCGCCGCGAGCGCCGCCGATAGCCGCGCCATGGCGCTGGCGGAAGTGAATTGCGAAACCGACTTTGTGGCCAAGACCGATGGCTTTAAGCAATTCGTCGGGGCCGTGGCCGACAAGGTGCTGGCCGGCGATGAGCAGGTAGCCGAGACCATGAAGGACGACCTGGTCGCCATGGTCGCCGCTACGGGCGAGAATGTGAAGATCCGCCGCGTGGCGCGCTATGCGCTCGCCGGCACCGGCCGCCTGGAATCCTACATCCACATGGGTGGCAAGGTCGGCGTGCTGGTGGAGCTGGGGTGCGAGAAGAGCACCACGGTGGAGAATCCCGCTTTCGTGGAGTTGATCCATGACCTCGCGCTGCAGGTGGCCGCCGCTGCACCGCGCTGGCTGGATGGCACCGCGGTGCCCGCGGACGTGATCGCGAACGAGAAGGATATCTATCGCACGCAGGTCGAAGGCAAGCCGGCGAATATCATCGAGAAGATCCTCGAGGGCAAGATCAAGAAGTTCTTCGGCGAAGTCTGCCTGGTGGATCAGGTGTTCGTCAAGGATGAGGCCAAGACGCAGACCATCACCGCGCTGGTAGCCAGCGTCGCCAAGAAGCTGGATGACAAGATTGTCGTCCGTCGCTTTGTGCGCTATCAGCTCGGCGCCGCCTAGGCCGTGGTTGGTTGTGAGCGGGTCACAGGTCTGCGCCGGCTGGGCAGACGCCGTGCGGGCGCGGGAAGTAATTCCTGCGCCCGCATGTTTATGTTTTTTGGTGGCAATTCTCATTATGGTCTTGTGGCGGCGGGTCCGGCGGCCCCGCCCTACCAAAATAACGGTGGACCAGGCAGATGGTGGCAGGG
>CAIOST010000183.1 GCA_903861045.1 uncultured bacterium
GAAGCATGCCGGCGTTCATACGCTGAGGCACTCCTTTGCCACGCATTTGCTGATGCGCGGGGTAAACATCCGCGAGGTGCAGGAGTACCTCGGGCATAAGAGTGTGGAAACAACCATGATCTACACGCATGTCATGCGCAGCCTCGCCAGTAGCGCTGTCAGTCCACTGGATGCGCTGGAGCGGGGCGGGTGAAGGGGGCCACAAACACGTACACGGCCGCACTTACACGGTTCACTTCCACGACCCGCTTGCCCGGCGAGGGACTAGCGTGTAAGGGATTCGAGTAAGCGTGCCGTGTAAGGAGGCACGTGTAAGGGTGAGCGTGCGAGGGGGTGTCAGACTGACGATCCCTCGCGCCGGAGACCTTTGCTTTGCTTGCGTGACTGGCGCCGGAACTCTGGCGTCCGGTGGGCAAGCCCACCGGGGCGCGCCAGCACACGCACAACCTTCGCTCCACTCGCCAGTAACTTGCATTGGGGAAGAAGGCTTGTCTCACATTTAACTCGTTGAGAGTGTTGTGGTAGCGAACCGCCAAAACGCCAAGTACGCCAAGGATAAGGCGGGATGAGGAAGTTTGTCGCGAGCCTTGTCGCGAGCTTTGTCGACAAAGTTCCCGACAAAGCTCGCGACAAAGATGGAGGAGCGTTTCTCATAGGTAGTTACCCCAGAGTTTCCTCGCGGCGCAGCCGCGCGTGGGCTTCGTGGTGGAAACTCTAATACCGAAGCTCCGAAACCAAGAGGCGCCAGCCGGAGCCTGATCGACTAAGTGTATTGCGCAAGCAACGCAACCACTCGAGGGACACACTTAGTCCTTTACGCTTAGTCCCCCCACTAACACCTACCACCTCATACCTGCCACCTTCTCGCTCCCCATTAGCGTCCATTCGCGTGCATTCGCGGTTACGCCCCCTAATCCCTGCGCATCCATCTGCCCGTCCACCCGGCGCTAGCACCTACCACCTACCACCTAACACCTTCCACCTTCCCCGGTTATCACGAGGCGTAAAATCGTCGGGCCGTGGCCGTGCTGAGCGGCCAGAGCGCCAGCAGAACGGCGGCGAGGAGCAAGCCCGGCACCCCCCCCAGCGCGCACAGACCCGCCTGCACCAGCAACAAGCCGCGGATCAGCGCGCCAATCGAGGGTCCCACCAGCGCCGGCGGCGGCACACCGCGCAGCCGCCAGGCCTGATACCCGGCCCAAAGCGCTGCGCCACCCAACAACCACAGGGCGGCCCGTGGTGCCGGATGCACCCACCACCCCACGGCCACCCCTACCCCAACCACCGCCGCCAGCGGCACCCAGCGCCGCACCCCCAGCCGCACCGCCACCGTCTCACGATCCGCCAGCGCCGTAACCCCCGCAATGTAGAGCGTCACACCTGCCACGGCCGCGATGACCAAGCCACCGGCTACGTCGCCCCCGGCGGCCACCGCCCCCAGCAGCAAACTGCCGCCACGGCACGCCCCCATGGCCAGCGAACCCGCCACCAGACGCCGCTTCAGTCCGCCGTTATATGCCAGAATCGCGCCTTGGGTGAAGGCCGCCGCCAGCAGCGTACGCCACCCAGCCGCCCCCGCCAGGAGCAAGCCGCACGCGCCACAAAATGCAGCCGCCCACCACGCTGCGCGCCGCGAGATACGCCCGCTGGGGATCGGACGCGTAGGACGGTCACGCCGGTCCTCCGCCTCATCGGCCACGTCGTTGCCAATCAGTCCGCCCACATATAGCCAGAGCGCCGCCAGCATCGGCAGCACGGCGAGGTGCCAGGCCGGCACCTGCGGGGCCAGCAGCCCTGCCACCACAAACCCGGCCAGCGGATCACCCGGCACGGTGAAGAGATTGGGCGGCCGAATCAACTGCCACCAGGCGCGCCGCCGGGCACGTCCGGAATCGTTCGCAGGTTGTAGATCTGCCTTCGGCATCTTGGTTCTTTGCGATACTACCTACCGCTGGAAGACCTGCGGATCCACGGGCGTGAGCGTGAGTTCCGGCTGCCAGTTTGGCGACTGGGCATAGAACTGCATCGCTGTGTCGTGCACCAGGGCCTGGATCGTAGACGCCGGATGCCCGTCGCTGGCGAGGTGCGCCGCGACCTTGGCCAGGCTCAGCGGGTCCGAAATCCCCCAGTCGGCCGAACCGTTAACAATCATGCGTTCGCAGCCGTATTGCCGCACCATGTCGGAGACGCGCTGCGGCGTGAGTTTCGAGATCGGGTAGACCGTCATGCCGCAATAGCAACCGGAGGCGCGGCAGAGCGGCAGGCTCTCCTCGGTATTGTGATCGAGCACGATGCGGTCCGGGTTGACCCCCAGTTCGCGCACAATTGCCACGGTGCGCTCCGCCCCGCGCAACTTCTCGACATGTGGCAGGTGGATGATCACCGGCAGGTCAAGCGTCTGGGCCAGTTGCAACTGCCGCACAAAGGCGCGCTCTTCATGCGGGGTGATGAGGTTGAAGCCGATCTCGCCCAGCGCCACACAGCGCGGATGGCGCAGATACTCGTCGAGCCCGGCGATGACCTCATCCGCCAGGACCGCATCTTCGGCCTCCTTGGGGTTCAGCGAGACGGCCGCAAAATGGTCAATGCCGAACCGCCGGGCGCGCACCGTCTCGAACTCCAGGATCAACCGGTAGTAATCAAAGAAAGTGCCGGCATAGCGGCGGTTGGCCCCCAGCCAGAACGATGGTTCCACGCACGCGCGGATGCCAGCGCGATACATGGCCTGGTAGTCGTCCGTGGTACGCGAGTACATGTGAATATGCGGTTCGATGATCGTCATAAGCCCCCTGCCCTTGCGTAAGTCCGGTCACCCTATCATGCCGGCAATTGCCGCGACAACCGTATAAACGCCACCATGCGCTCACCCGTTCAGGGTGTGGTTCACGTTAGTGAGATTGAGAAAGGAAAGATTCTCCACTACCTTGAACCACACCCACCCGTTCACGACCACCAACTCCAGCATTGCTGTCTAAGGGAAAACGGCTATCATACCTACCTGCATGCGGGCACACATGTGTGGCCGTGGCGAAACAGGTGATTATCATGATTCGAACCGTACAGGATCACATCTGGGCGTTTGACTGCGAATGGGTGCCGGACCCGCGGGCCGGGCGCCTGCTCTACAAGTTGCCCGAGGACATGCCCGACCGGGATGTGCTGACCGAAATGTGGCAAAGGAATGGCGCCACGCCGGCCGAGCCGACACCCTTTCTCAAGACTGTGCTCTGCCGCGTGATCTCGATTGCGGCCGTGCGGCGACGCGTCCGCGGCGACGAAGTAAAAATCGACCTGCTCTGGCTGCCGCGCGATCCGGACAGTACCGAACAGCAGGCCGAAGCCAGTGTCGTGGGCAAGTTCCTGCAGGCGCTGGGCAAGTCCAAGCCGCAACTGGTCGGCTACAACTCCCGGGCGGCCGACCTGCGCATCCTGGTACAGCGCGCCGTGACCCTCGGCCTCGCCGCCCCGGAGTTCTGCCACCGGCCGGACAAGCCGTGGGAAGGCGTCGACTACTTTCATCGCGACAACGAATGGCACTTGGACCTGATGGAGCACCTCAGCGGCTGGGGTAAGGGCGGGGGCGTGGCCCTGCATGAGATTGCCACCCTCTCCGGCATCCCGGGCAAGTTCGACACCGACGGTTTGCAGGTCGCCCCCATGTGGCTCGATGGACATCTGCGGGACATCGTGCGCTACAACTGCTTCGACGCCCTGACCACCTACCTGGTCTGGCTGCGCATGGCGCACTTCGCCGGGCATTTCGACGACGCCCGCTACGAGTGCGAACAGGATCTGGTCCGCGAACTGATCATGCAACTGAGCGAACAGCCGGAAACCGAGTTTCTCACCCGGTACTTCGAGGAATGGGAACGACTGCAGATGCTGACCGGCCAAAACTAACGCACGCCGGCTGGCGCCTTGCACGCCACCGTACCCCTACCCCGCACGCCCCAGAGAGGCCACGATGCCAACACCACACGAAATCGCACGCCTGATTGATCACGCCCTGCTCAGCCCCAACCAATCCGCCAGCACCGTCAACGCAGGGTGCCAACAGGCCCTCGCGTGGGGTGTGGCCGCCGTATGCGTTACCCCCTGCTATGTTGCAGCCTGCGCCGACATTCTGCGCGGCAGCCCGGTCGCCACCTGCACGGTGATCGGTTTTCCGCATGGCAACCAGGACCAGTCCGTAAAAGTCTACGAAGCCCGCCAGGCCATGGCTGACGGTGCCACCGAGTTGGACATGGTCATCAATATCTCCGCGGCCATCAGCGAGGACTTCGCCTACGTGAAGGACGAGATACGCGCCGTGCTGGAGGTCGTCCACGGAGAAGGAGCCAAACTTAAGCTGATCTTTGAGAATTGCTACCTGACCGACATCCACAAGATCCGGCTCTGCGAAACCTGTGTGGAGCTGGGGGTAGACTGGGCCAAGACCTCCACCGGTTTCGGCTCCACGGGCGCGACCGTCAAGGACGTCACGCTCATGGTGCACCGCTGCGCCCCGGACGTGCAGGTCAAAGCATCCGGCGGCATTCGCGACTTGCGCTCCGTGTTGATGTTCCAGCAACTGGGATGCACACGCATCGGCTGTTCGCGCACCGCCGACGTGCTGGCCGAATGTGCCCGACTGTAGCGACGTGGCCCCGCGCCACGCTTCCCAACGCACCTCCTTGCACCCTAGAAAGCCATGCACACCATCAACCAAGCCCTGGCCTTTATCAAACCCCATGTTGTCAACAAACGCGCCGTCGTGACGCTCATCGAGGATGTCCTGGATGAGGCCGGCATCGCACTCGTTGCGCGCCGCACCTGGTCCGCCGCCGAGATGCGCGCCAGTCGCGTGGTGGATCGACACTACGCGGCCCATGCCCGCACCGGCACCTGTCTGGACCCTGTGCGACTGCCAGTGGATGAAGCCGGACGCCGGGAATTTGCCACGGTGTTCGATCGGAAATGGGAGGAGGCCGTGGCCTCCGGCCGCGTGGTCAGCGGCCTGGTCGCACAGGAACAACTGGGGCTCTCCGCCGATGAGCTCAACACGCGCTGGGCCACCTATCGCGCACGCAAGATCGCCGGCGGCATCTATGTCGCCCATTTCACCGACGAAAACCTCTATGTCTTGAACGGCTTTTACCCCTCCATCCGCGAGCTCTTCACCGCAGAGGGCGCCTCCCTCCAAGTGCTGCTGCTGGAGTTTGAGCCCGAGCAACTCCCGTGGCGCCGCTTCCGCGACGAGGTCATCGGCCTCACCAACCCGGCGGCCGCCGACGAAGAATCGATTCGCGGCCTGCTGCACGACCGCCAGAAGAAGCTCGGTATCACCGTCTCCTACCGGGAGAACGTCATCCATGCCAGCGCCTCCGCCTTTGAAGCGCTCGGCGAGAAGGCGCTCTGGCTGCCGGAGCTCCCCCTATCGCGCGAGCCGCTCTGGCAGGCTCTGGAGGGGAGCGGCCTGACCTTCGAGCGCCTGCAATCCTGGCGCGAGGAAAACCCGCTGGTAACCCTGGAGGGGCGCACCGCCACGCTGCTGGACCTGCTGGAGAACCTCGACACCGCCCCCACTGCCGCGGCCCTGCGCCAGCTTGCCACATTGCCCTGATTACGGAGGAGTTTCCCCCATGATCCGCCAACCAACCGAGATGCCCAACGAAGTCCGGCCGAACATGCGCGGCGGCGAGGGCGAAGTCACCGTCCAACACCTCTTCACCTCACCCGAATTCGGCGGCAAAGTACGCCTCTGCGCCCTTCTGACGATCCCCCCCGGCGCCTCCATCGGCATGCACCAGCATGCCGGCGAGGATGAAGTCTACCTGATCACCCGCGGCAGCGGCTTGTTGACCGAAGAGGGGCGTGAAAGTTGCGTCACCACCGGCACGGCCATCCTGACCGGCAAGGGTGCCTCCCACGCCGTGCGCAACGACACCACCGAGCCGCTCGAGATCCTGGCGTTTATCGTGCAATATTGACACCGTCTGCCAGTCGATTGCGCAGCGTCGTGCGGCGTTCGCGCACCTCGTTGTTCTGGATGGCAATATTGACGGCCTTGGCAGAGCCTACCACGCAGACCAGTTTACGGCCGCGCGTGATGGCCGTGTAGAGCAGATTGCGTTGCAACAGTTTGAAGTGCTGCGTGTGCAGCAGCACCACCACGGCCGGATATTCGCTCCCTTGCGACTTGTGGATGGTGCAGGCATAGGCCAGCAGCAGCTCATCCAGCTCGGCACTGTCGTAACGCACCGGCCGTCCGTCAAAGGTCACCACCAGCGACCGGTCCTCCTCGTCCACGCTCTTCACGAACCCCACGTCGCCGTTGAAGATTTCCTTGTCATAATTGTTGCGGATTTGCATGACCCGATCGCCGCGGCGGAAGGTCGTGCCACCGCGCGTCAAGCCGGGTCCGGTCGGATTCAGCGCCTGCTGCAACGCGGCATTCATATTTTCGGCCCCCAGCAGGCCGCGCCGCATGGGGGACAGCACTTGAATCTCGCCCAGCGCATCGAGGTGAAAGCGCTGCGGCATGCGCCGCGTCACCAGATCTAGCACACGCGCCAGGATCTGTTCCGGCTCCGCGGTCTCGACAAAGTAGAAATCGCTCGGCCCCTCCGCGGTTTCCAGCCGTTCGCCGTTGTTGACATGGTGCGCATTGCGGACGATCAGGCCGCTGGCATCCTGGCGGAAGATCGTGGTCAGGCGGCAGCACGGAATGGCGCGGGATTGGATGGCATCGCGCAACACATTCCCGGGGCCGACGCTGGGCAGTTGGTCAATATCGCCCACCATGATCAGAGAGGCTTGTGGCGGGAGCGCCTGCACAAACTGCTCCATCAGGCGGATATCGATCATGGACGACTCGTCCACGATCACCACATCGCCCTCGATCGGATTGTCCGCCGTGTATTCAAAGGTGCGCACCGCCGGCAGGTACTTGAGCAGCCGATGAATGGTTTGCGCCTCGTGATGGGTTGCCTCGGACATGCGTTTGGCGGCACGGCCGGTGGGGGCCGCGAGGCGCACCACCAGCTTGCGCGCGGAGAAAATCTCGACCAGCGCGCGAATGATGGTGGTCTTGCCCACGCCCGGTCCGCCGGTAATAATGGCCACCTTGGCACCCAGCGCCGTCAGCAGCGCCTCGCGCTGGGCCGGCGCCAGTTCCAGCTTCATCTGGCGTTCGGCCCAGGCCACGGCCTCCGGCGCCTTGATAGGGCGGTAGGCGCAGGGCGTATCCAGCATGCGCTGCAGATCCCGGGCCACGCGGCACTCCGCCTCGTACAGATAGCGTAGATAGATCCGGTCCTGTTCGCGCACCAACTGTCCCTGCGCCAGCTGCTCCACCAGCGCCACGCCCAGCGTCTCCACCGGGATATTGAGCATGTCCTGCGCCTGCAGCACCAGCTCCGCTTCCGGGGCAAAACAATGCCCCTCGTCGGCGAGCGTCTGCAACAAATGCAGCAAGCCGGCCGAGGCTCGCAAGGGCGAGTCGGGCGGCACGCCCACCTGCAGGGCAATCGCATCGGCAGTCTTGAACCCGATCCCCCACACATCCTTGCAAAGCCGATACGGGTTGCGTTTCACCACGGCGATGGCATCCGCGCCATACTGCCGGTAGATGCGTGCGGCCTGCGCCGTGCCAATGCCATGCGCCTGCAGGAAGATCATGATATCGCGCACGGCATGCTGCTCGCTCCACGACTCCTTGATCTGGCGGCGGCGCCCCGGGCCGATCCCCTCGACCTCCTCGAGGCGACGCGACTCCTTCTCAATCACATCCATGGTGGCGGCGCCAAAGATGGCGACGATACGCTCCGCCATGACTGGCCCCACGCCGCGGATCATGCCGCTGGCGAGGTAGCGGCGAATCCCCTCCACGGAGGTTGGCGTGACACACTGGATCACCTCGGCCTGAAACTGGCGGCCGTGCTGCGGATGCCGCACCCAGCGCCCCTGTGCGGTCAGCTCTTCGCCGGCCCAGATCGCGGCCGTATGCCCCACCACGGTCAGGCAGTCCCCATCGCGGCCGGCGGGCTTCACGTTGCAAACCGTGTACCCCGTCTCCTCGCTCCGGTAGAGAATACTCTCTACCGCCCCGCTGATACGTTCCAGCGGCGTGTCCGGGGACGGTTTGGCACCGGGTTGTGGCGGAAGCGCAGTCATATGGCAAGGCTCTTTACCAGCGGCGCGCCCGTCTGCCTGATCCGGACGAGGATCTCCTACAGCCACCAGCGGTACATCAGCCGTGTTTCGCGGGGCTTGAGAAACGCCCCCAGGGACATGCCGAACCCGCGCCGCGAACCAAACAGATCCAACCAGGAGCCACTCTCCGTATACCGCACCACATTGATCTGATCGGCCTGCAACAGCTTGCGCATTTCCTGCTCCGCATCCGTCCGATAGCCGATCACGTCCACGAGCTTGCGCGCGAGCGCCTCATCCGCCACAAAGATCCGCCCATCTGCCAGTTTGCGCACCTCCGCCTCGTCCAGCTTGCGCGCTTGCGCGACCAGCGTCACGAAGCGGCTGTGTAGCGCGTCAATCACCCCCTGCATCATGGCCCGCTGTTCTGGCGTAACATCATGGAATGGATTCAGGATATCCTTATTCGCGCCGGACTTGAAGGTCTCGTCGCGGATGCCGATCTTGGCGGCCAGTTCCTTGATGTTGTAGGTCTGCATGATGACGCCGATGGAGCCGGTGATGGTGGTCGGGTGGGCCACGATGGTATCCGACGGCAGCGAGATGTAATAGGCGCCGGAGGCCGCAATGTCGCCCATGAGGGTCACGATCTTGCGGCCGGCTTGCGCCTTCTTGAACGTCTGCAAGGCCTGATAGATCATGTCGCTGGCGGTGATACCGCCGCCCCCGCTGTCCACCTCCAGGATGATGCCCTGCACGGAGGTATCATGTGTGGCGCGCTGGATCGCCCGCAGCGCCGCCGTGGCGGAAGCGGCGTCATCCATCCAGCCGTCGTCATTCAGCATGATCATGCCTGACAGGGAAATGCGCACCACCTTGGTGCCAGCAGAAGCGCCGCTGGACCAGACTTCCTGCAGCAGGGGCACTTCATCCTCGCCGCCTTCGAGCTTCGCCGCCGCCACATAGCGGTGCGAATGTCCCCCCGAGAATTGTCGGGAGAAGGCCGCGATGGCGACCACCGCCGCAATCGCCAGCAGCACCGTCACGCCGGCCACAATCGCCGTCATGGCCAGGCAGCCCAGCGGGCGCCCGTTCCTGTTCTTTACCTCGTGCGTACTCATAACCAAGATCCTTGCTGAAGGTGGAAACCCGTGCGCATTGTCGGGCAAAGCCCCCCCCTTGGCAATGCGAAAGGGGCGCCCCCGTTCTGCGAGAGTTAAAGTACGAGGCGTAGAAATTACTCGAAAAGAAAAGGACAACGCGGCGATTTTTCTGCTTGATTTTATCAATTGGTAATTGATATAAATAGGCACATGCGCCACACTACGCCCAAGCAATGGA
>CAIOST010000184.1 GCA_903861045.1 uncultured bacterium
GCGACGAAGTGTGGGACGAAGTGTCTGCTGCTCCTATCCATGCCACGCCACACTTCGTCGCTTTCTTCGTCCCACACGTTGTCGTCTACGCTTCGTCGCGAGACTTTGTCGAGACTGCTCTCGGCCAGCCATACCTCAACACAAAAGGGGCTTTCCTGCCCGCGCTATACCAGATACCCGGCTTCTCAACCCATCCCGATCGCATCCAGCCCCATACAAATTCCCCCCACAAACCCGGGAGCGCCACTTTCACTACACTTGCGCGTTGGCGTCCACACCGGAACGTTTCAAAACTGGTTTGACAATGAAAGATGATGAGAGTATAAAGCCCCAAACTGTGTGGTGGGTAGTCTTCTAATTAGTACACAACTTGGGTGCGTAGCTGCCGCGGGGGCGTCTTGTGGCTGCGTACCGTGCGTGGGGTGTCGCACCAGGTTGGTTGTCGGGAAGTGAGGGTGGTATGCGTGCTGGGGGTAGCACAAGGCAGATGGTGCGTGGTTGGCTGGTGGTCGGTCTGACAGCGTGGGTCGGGCTCGCGGCAGAAGCACCTGTATCCGCCGCGGACGATGCGCAAAGCGGCGTAATGCTTCCTTGGGGTGTACCTGCATACACCGAGGGAGCACAAAATACCTGGCCGCGACCAAGTTGGATTTTAAGTACCGTCAAGAGTGGCGGTAGTTGGATCACCAATGACAGTTGGTACGGTTGGCAACCCGCGCTGAGCGATTGGTACGCCGGACTCGCAACTAACTGCCTGTTCATCCAGCTCGACCGTACGCTGCTCACCAACAACCTCGGGATCGCCGTGGCTGGCTCTGCTGAAACCAACGCCACACTGCTGGCTGGCTATTTAGATACCCAGTTAATGCGTGTCGGTGATCCCGTCGAATTACAGGTAGCTGCCGCGAGCGGCGTCGCATGGGCTGCCATGAGCAACTTCGCGTGGTACACCAACACCCTTGATCTACCTCGCCACCCCGCTGCCAGTATTATCGCACTTTCCACTAGCAACGGACTGATGCGTATCTATAGTACCGCGCTCTACCAAAACGGCGTCGCCCGGCCATCTATGCCCGAGCCGGTCGCCGCCGCGCTACCTGCCACGGCTGGCAAGGTCACCGGCAGCCCTGCTGCCAGCGTTTCTTTGCCAATAGGCACATATAGCATCTCGGCAGCGGCGCCCCCCGTAAGAGCGTCTATTGCGCCGGTCAGCAACATGCCCAATGCTCAGCCAGTTCTTTCGAAAGGCCCACGCACCTGGCACGTCAACGCCGCCACGGGCGATGATGTCGGTCGCGATGGCACCGCCAAAGTTTGCGAGCCGAATGCTCCAGCAGGCCCCAAGCGCACGATTGCGGCCGCGCTTAAACGCGCCACACCTGGGGACACCGTGGTTGTGGCTGCCGGAACGTATGCCGGGCACGTACCACTCGACGGCATCCGGTTGATCACGCACGGCCGCGTGGTGTTACCGTAACGTCTTCAGCATGTCCGTGTTGAATCTTCGCACAAGTCATACAAAACAGTTATTCCGTTCCGGAAGAATAGGCGAGCACACCATGAAGCAGCAAACTCGCATCGTTAGGCCTGTGGTCAACGCACTCGGCACGCTAGGACTCCTCGGCGCCATGTATGTAGCCACGCCGGCCCGTGGCGATATCGTGACCGACTATGTCACTACGACTAATCCGGCCACCGCCAGCATCTTCGCGGGGGGGCTGGTGGTCGGTAATACTTTGCTAAGCGCCAAACTTCAGGCCACCGGCGGCAGCGTGACATTTGTTAACGGCCGGGAAATACACACGTTCTTGTCGGATGGCGCGCTGACGTTCACAGCCGCGCGGTCAATCCAATGTCTGGTGGTCGCCGGTGGTGGCGGCGGCGCGCGCGCCAGCACTTCGTATGGGTCAGGCGGCGGTGGTGGTGGCGGAATCATATACACTTCAATGGTTGTGGCCGCGCAGACCTATGCGGTAACTGTTGGCGCTGGCGGCAACGGCAAGTCAGGTGGTAACGGCCTCGGTGTTGCCGGCGCGAATTCCATGTTTGGCACGCTCACGGCCTACGGTGGCGGCGGCGGCGCCTATAATGCGACGGTCGGCAAAGGCGCTTCCGGCGGCGGCGGCGGCGCAAATAGCAGTACGGGCTACGCGGGCGGAGACGCGGACTATATCTCGCCCAGACAAGGTTATGACGGCGGTCGAGGGGCGGCGAGCAACGCAGGCGGTGGCGGCGGTGGCGGCGGTGCCATGGGACGCAATGCTTCTTCCGGTGTGGGCGGCGCTGGCGGGGATGGGATGCCTTGCGAAATTTCAGGAATCAACACCTACTATGCCGGCGGTGGCGGTGGTGGTGGTAGGATGTGTGGTGCTGGCGGCATGGGCGGGGGCGGGCAGGGCTCAACGAACTCGCCTGGTGCCATGGGCGCCAGCGGCTTCGGCGGCGGCGGTGGTGCGGGCTGGAATAATCAAAACGGTGGTTCAGGCGGTTCCGGCATTGTCATAGTCAGCCTACCGGCGGATAGCCGCAATTTGGATGTTGTTAACACAGCGCTCGCGGCCCAGGCGGCCGCCACCGGCGCGCAAGCCATGGCGTCTAGTGCCCTGGTCATCGCCAACACCAAGCTCACCGCCACCGGCTCTGGGGCGCAGCTCACCGGCATCACGGCTGCGCAGGTCGGCGCCGTGGCCGCGACGGATGCCCGCTATTTGGCGGTCTTGACTAACGCGGCGGCTTTGGATGCGGCGGCCGTGCAAGCGCAGTTATCGGCGATTGCCAACACCGCGACCAACGCCTTGGCCGTGGCCAACACGAAGCTTGCTGCCACCGGCTCCGGCGCGCAACTCACCGGCATAACGGCCGCGCAGGTCGGCGCGGTGGCCGCGACCGATGCCCGCTATTTGGCGGCCTTGACTAACGCGGCAGCTTTCGATCCTGCTGATGCGGCGGCGGCCGTGCAAGCGCAGTTGCCGGCGATTGCCAACACGGCGACCAACGCCCTGTCCGTGGCCAGCGCCAAGCTCTCCGCCACCGGCTCTGGCGCGCAACTCACCGGTATTACGGCGGCGCAGGTTGGCGCGTTGGCCGCGACCGATGCCCGCTATTTGGCGGCCTTGACCAACGCGGCGGCTTTCGATCCTGCTGATGCCGCGGCGGCCGTGCAGGCGCAGTTGCCGGCGATTGCTAACACCGCGACCAACGCCCTGACCATCGCCAACACCAAGCTCGCCGCCACCGGCTCCGGCGCGCAGCTTACTGGCATAACGGCCGCGCAAGTCGGCGCGGTGGCCGCGACCGATGCGCGCTATTTGGCGGCCTTAACCAACGCGGCGGCTTTCGAGCCTGCTGATGCCGCGGCCGCCGTGCAAGCGCAGTTGCCGGCCATTGCTAACACCGCGACCAACGCCCTCACCATTGCCAACACGAAGCTCGCCGCCACCGGTTCCGGCGCGCAACTCACCGGTATTACGGCCGCGCAGGTCGGCGCGGTGACGCCAGCACAGACGACCAACATTGTCCTCTCCGTCATCTCCTACATTCCAGCCGTGGGCGACATCTCCATGGGGTCGTTTACTAATGGGCCGTGAGCAGGCCGATGGTTACGTGTGAATCAGCGCGATGAGCATGCTATTTGAATGGACATACCGGGAGAGCAGATACCAGCCATGAGTGAACGAGTTCTTCGCAAAATGCGGCTGACAGCCGGCGGCCTGGCGCTCGGCCTGTTGCTGATCGCGCTGACCGCTTTTCCAGCAAACTACCCCTCCTGGTGGCACGCGCGCGAAGTGGTGTTGCCCAATGCCGCGGTTACCAACGACTTTGCCCCGGTCAATCAGGGGCAATTGAAGTGGTTTGTCACGCAGGCCAGAAACGAGTTGGAGACCAAACTCCCCGGCGGCGCTGGCCCAGCCATCGCCACCTTGGCCGCCAGCTTCTCCCCCACCAACAACTTCCGCCCCGTCAATGCCGGGCAACTCAAGGCCGTGGCCAAACCGTTCTATGACCGCCTGATCGCCGCTGGCCTCACCAACAGCTACCCCTGGACCACCAATGCCACAGCCGACGATCGCGATTTCGCCCTCGTCAACCAGGGACAGGTCAAGTTTGTCTTCAGCTTTGCTGTATACGCACCGGCGCAACCCGGCACAGCCAGCATCAGAGGTATGATCGCCAACACCGGCCCGCAAACCGGTACGATCTGGGTGGTGGCGGTCACGGCGCCCGACAGTTGGTCCACGAATTACCGAGCCTGCCTCGCAGCCCCCGGTGCCTACGAGCTCACCCATCTCCCGACCGCCACCAACTACTGGGTCAAAGCCTGGTGCGATTACGACGGCGACGCCACCTTCGCTGCCATCGAAGCCAACGGCGGCCTCCCCAATGCTCCGCTTTTCCTTACGACAAATATCTCCAGTGCAAACATCGCGCTTTCCGACGCAAGGGATTCCGATGGGGACAGCTTGCCGGATTTTTGGGAGATTAACCATTTCGGCAATCTGGACCAGTGCGCTTCTGGCGATTTTGATCGCGATGGGCTTAATAATGGCTATGAGTATCAGTACGGCTGCCGGCCTACTTGTGCTGATACGGATGGTGACGGCATGTCCGATTGCGATGAGTTGCGCCGGCAGTACATTGTTGCCTGGGGGTTTAATTTCGACGGTCAGTGCGATATTCCTGCCGCGGCCATGAGTAATGTTGTGGCCGTGTCGGCAGGAGGATCTCATAGTCTAGCCTTGCTCGGCGACGGCCGCGTCGTGGCTTGGGGGGAAAATTGGGATGGTCAGTGTGATGTTCCGGACGGGGCCTTGAGCAATATTGTGGCGGTGTCAGCCGGCGGTTATCAAAGTCTGGGCATGCGGCACGACGGCCGCGTTGTGTTTTGGGGGTCCATGTCTGATGATTTCGATCAACTAATCGCGCCTCCCGATGCGGAGTTGACCGATATTGTGGCCATCGGGGCGGGTTGGAATCATTGTCTGGCTTTACGCGCCGACGGTCGGGTAGTGGCCTGGGGGGCCAATGGGGACGGCCAGTGTAATGTTCCCGAAGCGGCTGCATACAATGTCGTGGCCATATCCGCGGGCTACGCTCACAATCTGGCCCTGCTCAGTGATGGCCGTGTGGTGGTCTGGGGGTATAACTCTGCCGGTCAGTGTGATGTTCCGGACGCGGAATTGAGTAATATTGTGGCGGTGTCAGCCGGCGGGTATCATAGCTTGGCCTTGCGCGGTGACGGCCGCCTGGTCGCGTGGGGTGATAACGGGTATGGGCAATGCGATGTTCCGGAAGCCGCTCTGAGCGATATCGTGGCCATATCGGCACAGTATTCGTACAACGTGGCCCTGCGCAACGATGGTCGTGTGGCTGCATGGGGAATCAATTTCAGCGGGCGGTGCGATGTGCCAGAGGCGGCCTCCAACATGATCGTAGCTGTGTCAGCCGGAGAGGCGCATGGTCTGGCGCTGCGGCGCCCTTGTAACCCCCTCGACCGCGACACGGATGATGATGGGTTGCTGGATGGCGAGGAAGTAATGATCTACGGTACCAACCCCGGCCTTGCCGACTCCGATCAGGACGGCCTATCGGATGGCGCAGAAGTGCAAAACCATACCGATCCCTTGGATCCGGATCCGGATCATGACGGTTTGCTGGATGGCGCGGAAGTGCTGGTCTATGGGACCAATCCCCTGAATTCCGATACCGATGGCGACGGTCTGCTGGATGGCGCGGAGGTCAACACCTACGGTACGAATCCTGCGCTCGCTGATTCTGATCACGACGGCTTGTCCGATTGCGATGAGTTGCACCGGCAGTACGTTGTAGCATGGGGGTATAATTTCGACGGGCGGTGCGATATTCCTGCAACCGCCATGAGTAATGTTGTGGCCGTGTCGGCAGGAGGAACCCATAGTCTGGCCTTGCTCGGCGACGGCCGCGTCGTGGCTTGGGGGCAAAATTGGGCGGGTCAGTGTGATGTTCCGGACGGGGCCTTGAGCAATATTGTGGCGGTGGCCGCAGGATACGTGCATAGTCTGGCCTTGCGGCACGACGGCCGCGTTGTATTTTGGGGGTCCATGAATGATGATTTTGGTCAACTAATCGCGCCTCCCGATGCGGAGTTGACCGACATTGTGGCCATTGGGGCGGGTGAGAATCATTGTCTGGCTTTGCGCGCCGACGGTCGGGTAGTGGCCTGGGGGGCCAATGGGGACGGCCAGTGTAATGTTCCCGAAGCGGCTGCCTACAATGTCGTGGCCATATCCGCGGGCTACGCTCATAATCTGGCCCTGCTCAGTGATGGCCGTGTGGTGGTCTGGGGGTATAATTCTGCCGGTCAGTGTGATGTCCCGGAAGCGGAATTGAGTAATATTGTGGCGGTGTCAGCCGGCGGGGTTCATAGTCTGGCCTTGCGCGGCGACTGCCGCCTGGTCGCGTGGGGTGATAATGGGTGGGGGCAATGCGATGTTCCGGAAGCCGCCCTGAGCGATATCATGGCCATATCGGCGCAGTATTCGTACAACTTAGCCCTGCGCAAAGATGGTCGTGTGGTTGCATGGGGAATCAATATCAGCGGGAGGTGCGATGTGCCAGAGGCGGCCGCCAACAAGATCGTAGCTGTTTCAGCCGGAACGGGGCATGGGCTGGCACTGCGGCGCCCCTGTAACCCCCTCGACTCCGATACGGATGACGATGGGTTGCTGGATGGCGAGGAAGTAATGATCTACGGCACCAACCCTGGCCTTGCCGACTCCGATCAGGACGGCCTATCGGATGGCGCAGAAGTGCAAAACTATTTCACCAATCCTCTGGATTCGGACAGCGATAATGATGGCTTGCCGGATGGCGAGGAAGTTCTTGATTATCATACCAACCCTCTGCGCTGTACGGCCATGACCATTTCCGGCACGGTCTCTTATGCCGGCCCTCAGACGGGGACCATTTGGGTGGTTGCTATGCCTGTGCCGAGCGGAATGAATGGTGAGATATTCACGCATTTGGCAGCTCCGGGCGTCTATACGCTGACAAATATGCCTCCAGGAGACTATTTTGTTTGCGCCTGGCGCGACACGAATGGTAACGGAATGTACGAGGAGTGGGAGCCCTATGGTACTTTCTTTGTCAATCCTGCCCATTTCGACGACGATCGAAGGAATCAAGATGTTCTGCTGTCGGCTCCCGATGCCGACGTCGACGGACTGCCGGACTGGTGGGAGATCGGTTGGTTCGGTGACGTCGTGAGCCAATCGGCCACAAATGATCCTGATTGCGATGGCCTGATCAATCTTCAGGAATATTTTCAGGGAAGGAACCCCTCTTCAGGTAGCTTGCATTACGATGGCCTCACAGATTATCAGGAAGTCATGCTCGGCGGCGCCACGTGTTGGGGGGATCGTAGCCATGGACAGTGCTCGCCGCCTCCCACCCTGCATAGCGTTGTGGCTATTGCGGCTGGTACCCGACATGGCGCAGCCCTGCGGCTTGATGGTACGGTAGTCTGTTGGGGCGATAACACCTATGGGCAGTGCAATGTGCCCCCTGATCTGACCAATGTGGTGGCGATTGGCGCTGGCTGGCTCAACACGATAGCCGTCAAATCCGATGGGAGCATCGCCGCTTGGGGTTCCTATTGGTATCAGGATAACAGCATTGTTCCGATCTTTGTCCCCCCCTGGGCCACAGATATCAGGGCCGTGGCTGGCGGGCGGTGTCATACCGTAGCCCTGACGAAGGAGGGGCGGGTGCTGTGTTGGGGCATGCCGTGGCTGGATCAGTGCAATGTGCCGACAGATTTGTACAATGTGACCGCCATTGCGGCCGGCAAGTACTCGACGCTGGCCTTGTGCGCCAACGGTACGCTCGCCGGTTGGGGCGACCGCTTTTACGGGCAATCGAGCTTCCCCGATGATCTTACCAATGCCGTGGCTCTTGCTGCCTATAACCACAACGTTGCGGTGGTGCGCGCCAATGGCACCGTGGCCCTCAATGCCACAGCGGCCTCCGATGTCGGCCCTGGTATGCCTCCGGTCGGACTCTCCAATGTGGCTTCCGTTGCGATCGGAGATATGCATGCCATAGCCCTACGCACCGATGGCTCGCTCGTCGCCTGGGGCAGCAACGCGCAAGGGCAATGCGTGCCGACCGATACGAACCTGTTCGCCGTAGCTATTGCTGCTGGCGACCGTTTCAGTATGGCTTTGCAACGCCCCAATCCCGGTGTCGCTGCAGAGGGCGACCCCGCCTATCGGCCCACCCCGGTTCCCGGTGACTACAACCTCAACGGCTTGCCCGATTGGTGGGAATTTCTGTACTTCGGCACCCTGGATCTACGGGGCATCATGGATCCCAATCACGACGGCACGCCCATCGCCACCGATTATCAACATGGCACGGATCCGGTACACGGTGCACTCTGGGTGGAAACGGTCTCCAATGGCGGTGTGCGCGTGGCTTGGAATACTTCCGATACGCCAGGCCTTTCAGGCCTCGCCTGGTCGTTACGCAATGAAGCGGCGACTGTGCTATCCACCGGGTCAGCGCTTGCCGCTACTAGCGTGGACAGACTGGATATTTCGGTTCCGATGCAAGCCGCTGCCACCGCCTATACCTTGCAACTCACGGCGCAAGCCGCCACCGGCGCGCTCTGGACTCGCTCGGTCTCCTGGATGCAGCCAGGCACAAACGCCTGCCAGGATTTGTCTGTGACCGCGCTTTCCCCCGCCGCCGGCGCGCAAAGCTGGAGCGCCCGCGACCCCGCGATCATCTATTCAACCACCGTGGACATCAGTACATTCGTCGCCAACTGGAGCCATCTCTATGTGGCCAGTACTCCGAGCGGCGGTGGTTGGACCAACATGACCGGTCTGACGCTGGAAATTCGCGATCGTTCTGGCAACATCAAGTTCTCCCAGGAACTGGGCCAGATGGAAGACAGCATGGAAGTCACCCGCGCGATCTCCGCCCCCGGACGCTATACCTGTGATCTCCGCTATGATGGCAAGTCCTCCCGCGTAAACCCCTATAAAGCCCTGTATCTCTTGAATTGGAACCCAACCGTGACGATCACCGCGGATGCCTACATGCCCGTCGGTGGCAATAGCCAGATCAAGGTGCAACTCAACTCGCAGCCACCGCACAGCGGTACCTTTACTTGCCAATGGTCGGCTACGGCGAATAGAAATCTAACCTTTCTAAACACTCCCCCGCGCACCTTTTCCCCGTCCTGCTCTACCGTTAACCTAACCGTCACAGTCCAAGGCCCGAGTGTGACCATAAACGATACCATCATTTCTATCACCCCGGGTAGCAGTTCAGTGGGCAATGCGAGTGCTACCGCGCAAACGACGTGTTTCGGCATTGTGTGGCGGAAGATTGTCGCCTATGGCCCAAGCTATATTGGCGATTGTTGCGAGGTCTTCTTAGCCTTAGATCGCTTCAATCAGCCCCATGCGCGCTTTATGGGCGCCTTGGCTCCCCCCGACATGGGGCATTGGGGCACGCTGACGATCTCGGATGATTATCAAAATACGTATTACACGGCATACGTGCTCAACGGCATACAAAGTTTCATGTTCCGCTACGACCCGTACCCGCGGCTGCCAAGCCGCAACCTGACCGTCTCATGGACCGTCGATGGGCATACCTATACTGACATCACCCAACCAGACATGGTGGAAGGGTATATTAGTCGGGAATTTGGCGTCTCCATGGAGGCCACCCTGGACACGGCGAGTCATTGGCAAAAAGGTAGCGCGGGTCTCGTTTGCGTCGACTATCCCGGAGCGTCTGTCGATACCACGGTCGGTCTTGCCCTCGACTTCCCCTACACCATGCCGCGCTCGATTGGCGATCGCTCAGATCTGTATTGGGACTCGACGTACTCTGAGAGACCCGCCTTTGTCGATTTCCTGAACGCGCCGGAGGTGGGCGGCACGATCAAGATCCAACGCGCAGATGACAAGCTCACGCTGTGGAATGGCTGGAGCGAGGAGCTAATCTTTGGCGGGACGGATGGCAATACCATCCAATACGACCTTGCCGATCCGGATCAGCGGACCCAATTTCTGCATGACTTCTATTTGTATTTCACGAATCACGACCCTTATTATAGTAATTTCGGCATACCTGAAGCTTATCCCTGCGCCTTGCTACCCTTCACCCTTGGCATCAGTGCAACGGCTAGTGTCACGTCGCTGACCCTCTCGTACACAGACCCGATCGTGCAGCAGACTTGTTCCGCCACCTTGCCTGTGACCAGAATCACAGAGGTCAGCTTGGTGCCCGACTATAACCATGATCGCACGATCGACGTTGCTACCGACGAGACGCAAATTGCCGCCGGCAACCCCTTCCGCTTCTGGACCAATGACGACGACGATTTTGAGGGCGGCGCCTTGGATGTTTCGCCAGCCGCCCATTGTCCGAATATAGCTTATGCAGATCGCGAATTTGTGTTTCACCCTCCTATTCCTTCGGTTGTTGAGCCTGTAGCGCCCAAATACCTTGATTCGCAATCGGATAAAGTCAGCGGCGTCAGCGATTGGGTTGATTTCTTTCCGGTTGATCTGAACATTACCAGTGCGCTGCAGATCTTCCCGTCTTCCGACTGGCAGTACTATTTGTGTCAGGAAGGCGGCGCTCTCAAGGCTTTCCTGGATACCGACCTCACCCGCAGCACCGTGGCAAAGTACCTTACCGACACCACCTGGGCGGAAGATCAAGCGCATGCGGGCGCCGCCGTGCAAGAGATCCGATCTGACCTGAGTTGCGAAATCCCCGCCGCCGTACTGCAGAAGATCGTGTCCGGCACGGGCGGTATTATCTTGCTCGAAGGCGTTCGCGGCTCCAGCCAGCCGCTGCAACTGAAGATTCGCCGCAGAAACACAGCAGACAGTGCCTATGTGTTGGGAAGCATGCCACTGCGCATCACCGGCGTACAACAGATGTTTCGGTGTTTAAATCTCCGGCCGATCTGTGGCGATGTGTCCGCAGTTCCAAATCTTCCGCCCCATTCCACCGTGTTCCCGGGAAGCCCTGTCGCCCAATTGGCAGAACCGCCGAATAACCCAGACGTACTGAGCAATGGGAAAAATCTGGTGTTCATCCATGGCTTTAACGAAGATCCCAGTCAGGCGATCGGTAATATCTGCGAAACGTTCAAGCGGCTCTATTGGTCGGGCAGCAAAGCAAAGTTTACGGGCGTGACTTGGTTTGGCAATGACGTCCCGCAGCCTAGCTTCTATCACCGTAACGTCAAGCATGCCTTCGCTACAGCCGCATCTCTTGCCGACTACATGAATGGATTGACGGGAGAGGTCAATGTTATGGCTTTTAGCCTTGGAAACATGGTGGTGTCGAGTGCGATTCAGGATCACCAGGCTACCAACACGCATTATTTCCTCCTGCACGCGGCGGTGGCAAGAGAAGCCTACAACGGGAATGCCATGGACGCAGATATGGTCGCGGATAGTTGGTCTTCCCGGGATAGTCGGGTTTTTGCCAGTAATTGGTACAAATTGTGGGATTCGACCCCGACGGATCATAGAAACAATCTAAAATGGAATGGGCGTTTTTCTTCCATCGATTCCAGCAAGGTGTATAATTACTACTCAACCGGGGAAGATGTTTTGAAAAATCTCCCGGCGCAACAACCAGGCCCGGGTAGCTCAATCTGGGAATGGCTTCTTCAGCAGTGTGGTTCGAATGGGGCACATCCCTCATGGTATGCATGGGGTCTGCAAGAGATCTGTAAAGGAAATTATCCTGAATTATTTGGTGGTAGTTTGTATGGAGGGTGGGGACTTAATGAGGATGATGCGTATGGCACACTCCTAGATTTTGACGGCGTTGGTGTGTGGGCACCAAATGAACAAGCCATTGCGGCGGCTGCCAACAACCCGAATCAACTGAAGATCAACCCGGTCTTTAATCGGCGGGGTGATGTTTTGTCGGACGCAAGTCTGTATCAGGCGCCGAACGATCCCAACGGTGTCGGAAGTCGATTCGCGCGCGACAACAGGGGCAACCTTCTGTCCGAGATGATCCCCGCCCTGAGTTTCGCGACCGGCGCTAACGCGGTTCGCGGGTGGCCAAACAATTTTGATATGCAAGGGCCGATTGGTACGGGCATGCAAAACGGATGGCCGCAGGTGAGACGACAAGTTGATCCGTCGAGACCGTGGCAACACGGAGATTATAAGACGGTGGCTTACTTGTACGTGTACAAGTTGTTTGATAACATTAGGGACAAAGGACAACTCAACCAATGATACAAACTTTGTGCGGATTTGTTGCGTGGTATGCGGTTTCGCGCAAATTGCTATGGCTGCCGGTGACGCCGCGTTTACGGTTAAGGTCGTAGACGAGGCTGGCAATCCTGTGCCAGGTGCCCCCGTTATTGGTACTTTGTTTAATAAGCTACCGCACCATGGGGTAACTGATAGTAAGGGGGAGTTGGTTATTCAAGCTGATGGGGTGCGATTTTGGTACGCCACTTTCTCTGTTTGCTTGAATAACGCTAATGGCTACTACGAAAGTTATAAGTGCTTTAATTTTCAACGTGTTGTAAATGGCCGCTGGCAACCCTGGAATCCGACGGTCACCGCGTTGGTCAGGCGTATCAGCCATCCGATTCCCATGTATGTCAAATTTGTTCAAGCAACGAAGTTGACAACAAACCAGTGGTATGGTTTTGACTTAACAGCTGGGGATTTTGTGCAGCCGTATGGAAATGGCGCTATCAGTGATTTGGTCTTTCGCGTCTCTGGTTTCTTCCGAAACTATCGGGACAACGACTCGGTATTAACGTTGCGCTTTGCCAACCCAACCGACGGGATGCAACAGGATGATTACCAAGCGACGGGGAGTACGTTTCTTATGCACCGCGAGGCGCCGACGAATGGATATGCAGGGCAGTTGAGTTGGCGTGTGGCTAGCACGCCCAAAGAAGGCAATGGAAATGACGAGATTGTGGATGATTTGAAGAGTTCTCCGGGGTATTTGTTCCGGGTAAGGAGTGCGACCAATGACCAAGGTGTCATAACGAAAGCCTACTACGGGAAAATTCGGGCGGGAATGAAGTTTTCTGGCATTTGGCCGGAAGGGAGTTCGCTGAGCTTCCTTTATTACCTTAACCCCACACCGAATGACCGCAATCTGGAATTCGATCCGAAGCGGAACCTGCTGCAGAACCTGCAATCCACTGAGTTTGTTGATCTCCCATAAAGGTAATTGACGGGCTCGTTGAGACGTTGGATGGACAAGCGAGCGTCTTGAGTTATGCTTGGTGCTGGGGCACGTGAGGGGGAACGGAGAATGCGGATGAAGATGAGCGAACCATGGAACTGCGGGCGGCTGCTGGCGAAGGGCCAAGCGGTGCGCGGGTCCTTGTCGGGGCTGGGGTGGGTGGTGCTGCTGCTCCTGGCCATCCCCGGCCGGGTCTGGGCGCTGGATTACCAGTTCACCTCGCAGAACGGGCAGGTAACCATCACAAAATATCAAGGCCCCGGGGGCAATGTGCTCATTCCGAGCACCATCAACGGCCTGCCGGTGACAGCCATCGGCGAAAAAGCCTTCATGGGAAACGGCATGGGTGCTGTAACCATCCCTACGAGTATCACGCAGATAGGGGCGCGGGCCTTTGCCAATTGCACCAACTTGTTTGCCATCAATTCGTTTGGCGGAGTAAAGAGCATTGATGCTGGGACCTTCTCCAACTGCACCCGCTTGTCGAGTCTGGTGATCCCCAACGGCGTGACCAACCTTGGTGCTGGGGCGTTTGCGGATTGTCGCCATCTAATCAGCGCGACGATTCCCAGCAGCGTGACGCGTCTGGGTGACGGAGTCTTTAACAACTGTACCAGCATGGTGGATGCCTGGTTTAACGGAAGTCCGCCGGCCGTGGGGACCGGTGTCTTTGACGGTACACCAGCGACGATCTACTACTTGACGGGCACGTGGGGGGCTACATTCTGCGGGCGCCCGACAGCCGTGAATCAAGCGGAGAACTACTTTGGCGTGTCGGCCAACGGGGACGGCACTTGCACGATCACATATTATAGTCTTTCAGCGCCACAGTCAGGGGATGTGACCATTCCAGACACGATCCACGGCATGCTGGTCACCGCTATTGCAGATTCAAATCATCATGGTAATTGGCCTTGGTTTCTGACGAGTGTTACGGTTCCAGCAGGGATAGCATATATCGGTAGCGAGGTGTTTCCGCACTCGCCTAGAAAGACGCTATATTTTAAAGGCAATGCCCCTCGCATATGCTTAAATCCAATGGGCGATAGCACGTTTGGTTATTACAAATATGTGACTTGCCCAGCTACCGCTTACTATTTGCCCGGCGCTACCGGGTGGAGTTCGTCGCTGGGTGGCGTCCCTGCAATTCAATATGATTATACTGTTACAAATGGGTTCGCGACCATTACCAGCTATCAAGGATCGGGTAATGCTGTAACGATTCCGGATCGGCTCTTTGGCTTGCCGGTCTCTGGTATAGGCGATGCTGTTTTCTCTAATTGTACGAGTCTGACAAGTATATGGTTTCCCGAGGCCATCAACTATTTAGGGCAGAATCTGTTCATGGGCTGTGGCGCGTTGACGAGCGTGACCATTCCCACCAATGTTACCAGTATTGGAAACGGTACGTTTGCGAATTGTTCCAATCTAACGAGTGTTACGATCCACCTTGGTGTTACCAACCTTGGTGATGCCGCCTTCGCCAACTGCACCAGCCTGCAGAATTTGCTATTCCCAGGTGACGCGCCCTACTTGGGCGGTGCATCGGTGTTTGCCGGCGACATGGCCTTGACGAATTACTTTCTCACGGGAACGTCCGGGTGGGACGCTACGTTCGGCGACCGTCCTGCAGTTGCCTTGCAAGTGCCGGACTACCTCTATACGGATCTTGATGATGAAATTTTCATCACACGCTATACTGGACTAGACTTCTGGGCGCAAATTCCAGCCACCATTGGTGGCAGGCCTGTCACTGGCATTGGTGCCGGCGCGTTCGCTAACTGCACAAGCTTGTCTGAAATTGAATACCCAGCGGGTATCAAAACCATTGGACCTGATGCGTTTAGCGGGTGCACAACCTTGCGTCGCCTAATCCCGGATAACGCATATTGGAATGATTACGAATATTGGAATGACGCATATTGGAATAGGAACTATTGGGGCCTTTTATGGATTCCTGCTACTACTACGAGCATCGGCGATGGGGCCTTTCGCGACTGCGTCAGTTTTTCCAGCGTGAGATTTCATACGAGTGTTACGAATCTTGGCAACGAAGCCTTTTGGGGGTGCACGGGACTGTCCAGCATCGAGATTCCCGCCAGCGTGCGAAGTCTCGGCACCGATGCCTTTGGCGCCTGCACCCGGTTGGGGGCGATTACGGTGGCGGATGGCAACCCCAATTATAGCAGCGTGAACGGCGTATTGCTGAGTCAAGACCAGACCACCCTTCTCCAATATCCGGCTGGCCAGCCGAACAGCTATGCGATACCAGCCAGCGTAAGAACCCTGGCTGTTGGAGCATTTGATGGCTGCGCTCAACTTGCCAATGTGCTGATTGGTGCGAATCTAGCCAGTATCGACGAGCGCGCCTTCTTTCAATGCTCGAATTTGACCAACCTTTTGTTCCAAGGCGACGCTCCTGCGCTGGGGGCTATAGCGCTCACTAAAATGGAGCCGCCCGTGCTCAGTTAAATGGAGCCACCCTGGTGTTTGATCCGGGGGCGGAAGGAGAAGTCCTCGTCCTACCACTGGACATGCACCCGCATGTTGCGGTAAGACGAGGACATGCAA
>CAIOST010000185.1 GCA_903861045.1 uncultured bacterium
CGGCATGCGCCAAGCTCTTGATAACCTAAGAAAGCGGCGATAAAGTGTAAACTGGACGCATTCCCCACGTAGGCCGCAACTCCGCTTGCGGCCCGGGAAACGCACACGAGGCCGGATATGGAAATCCGGCCTACTTCAGGCGTGGCGTGCGCAGCGGAAAGTGGGCCTCAATCTGAGTTGCGGCTTACAGCACAACAGCGCATGGGCTTGCCAAATCTTCCAACCTTCCAGTCTTCCAACTCCCGCAGTTTTGAGGCGCTTCCGGGTTTGTGTGTGGGATGTTTCATTGAAGGGGAAGCGGGGCCATGCTCAAGTCGCCGAACTGGAAGAGCCGATAAAGTGTGCGACGAAGCGTAGACGACAAAGTGTGCGACGAAGTGGGCGACGAAGTGTGGGAGCTAGATGTCATCCCTGACCGCCTTTGAGAGTTGTCTGAGCATGGACGCGAACTGCATGCCTTTCTGGTAGACTTTCAGTCTCGCGTGGCCAAAGTAATCTGCCATACCTGCTGCTCCTATCCATGCCGCGCCACACTTCGTCGCTTTCTTCGTCCCACGCGTTGTCGTCTACGCTTCGTCGCAAGACTTTGTCGAGACTGCTCTCGGCCAGCCATATCTCAACACAAATGGGACTTTCATGCCCGCGCTATACCCGACACCAGGATTCTCTACCCATCCCGTTCACATCCAGCCCCATACAATTCCCCCCCCACAAACCCGGAAGCCCCCAAACCCTACACCTACGGTGCCATGAACGTAATGACCGGATCCCATAGCGCGCGATCATCCGTGCTAGTCGTCCCGTTGCTGCTGACCACGAACGATAGCGTGTCGCCTTTCGTGACCTCGACCACGAAATCGTACGATAGCGGTTTCCCCTGTTGAACAACGCGCGCCGGCCAGTTCGTCTGCGTGTTGTGCAACACCGCGGCCGTCACCCCGTCGCCCTTTCCGCCAGCCACGGACACAACCCCTTCGACCCGGACCTTCCCCGCGTGAGGCGCCTGCCACTGGCGGACGGCACGCGTGTTCCCGTCCGGCGCCATGAAGTCGTGCCCAACGACAAGCTTGCCGCCTTTCCGCCAGAGGTTCTCCTTCGCATCGAAGTCCAACTTGCTGTAGGCCGCACCATCCCATGCCAGGTAATACCAGTCATTCTTCCCCATGACGCCACAGAATCCAAGCGAGGCCTGGGTGCTGTCCGCCGCATATTCGAATGACATGTGTTTGACGGCTGTTCCGGTTGATTTGGCGTGCTTGTCGCCTCGTACCACGATCTTGATCGTGTGCTGCCTGGCGGGATCAAGGCCCGTCTTGACGAACCAGAACTTGTAGGGCGAGGGTATGCCAAAGCAATCCACCGTCTTCTGGAGCACGCCATCCAGATACACATCGGCTTTGCCGCAATCTGGCCCTTGCTCGGCCCGCCAATAGATGGCGTTTGCCTGGAAGACCAGGCTGACACTATCCTGCGCCGTTCCGCTGACTTTTGATGGTGCCGCACCGGCCCATGTTCCTTTGTATGTTGCCTCAGAACTGTCGCAGCCGACCGTCCGCGTTCGCCTGCTTTCGATCGGATCCGCACTGTCGTAGGACGGCACCCCGTATGGCCGGAGCGGATCCATCGTGGGACGTCCCTCCCAATCCGGATCAAAGAACTTCTTTGCATCCATACCGGTGCCCCACCCGGAAAAGCCGGCGGCACCCAGCGGCTGGCCGGCGCCAAGATCCACGCGATACACCTGACCCGTACCGCCGTTCCAGCCTTGCAGGTACGTGTAGACGTAGAAGGTCTTGCCGCACGTCCATGGATTGGTCTTGCCCGCATCCATCGGCGTGATCTCCAAGTTATGCTGCGTTCCCCAGCAATCGCCGGGAACATAATAAGACGGCGACCAGTCCTGCTTCGCCAGATCGGTGCACACCGCCACGGTGGATCCGTAATTGAAGCCAAGGTATTTACCCAGGAACGTGTTGTAAACCACGCAGTGCGCATCCACGTAGGACGACTTGCCGCCGATCCCCGGCTCGGTCCAGCCACCGTTGTAGAATCTCTGCCACTTACCTGGCGCCATCTTGTCACTGAACTTGCAGCGCGCCACGCGGTGCCGCATGAAGAACGGCGCTTTCACCCCGGGCTTCGGCCACAGGTAAAAGGTTGTAAAGATGTAGTGGTAGCCGCTGACCTCATCCGAATAGAGATAGAAGTCACCATCGCCGCCATTCCAGTACAACCCCGAATCTGCGAGCGGAGCTATGGCCGGGGCCTCCTTGAGGATGGCACCTTCGTAGTTCCACGTCAGCCCCTTGTCAGCACTCGAGGCCAGATGTACCTGCCGGAGAACAATGCCTGGCCCTGCGGTGTAACCATCCGACTCACAATGCATCGGCGCATAGAGTTTCTTGTCGCTGGCGTCATACCACAGTCTGCCGAGTATGTACGGATGCTTGACGGTGCCGTGGACCGGGTGCGTCCGGTTCATCCGGCCATCCGGTTGCCGCACTGCAGTTTCGATATTCGTGCCCTTGTAGCGCGCCACCGGCTCGCCGTAGCCATTCTTAAGAATAATCCACAGCTCGCCGTCGATCATAATCGGCGAAATCGGAAAGTCCGTGATATTCCCCGGCCCACAGGGCGGCGGCTTCCCAAATGGATCCAGGTATTCGGGCAGCTTCGGCGGCGTTACCCTTGTGACTTCAAGTGTAATCGGCGTGTCGGTCGCCTGCGCGGCCACACTCATTCCAAATGTCGCCATAAGGATCATCCTCCGGATACGTGAACCTGTCGCATGCATCATTGACGAACTCCTGAAAGTTACGCACATCCGTTCTGATTATGGCGCTCGGCGGGTCCGGCGGCCCCGCCCTACCTGCCCATTCCTGGGGGGTTCTGGTAGCGGGCCGCCGGACCCGCCGTGATTACGCCATAATAAGAACTGCTGAGCGACGCCGTGCCTACCTTGACGGTCATGCGGCCAGTGTACTACTCTACGACCTCGCATTGCGTCTTGTATTGTAGCCTGATTTATCTCATTTTGTAACCTATGCCCGCGACACACAACCGCGACTTCTCTTTCGAGCATCCCGGCTTTTCGGCGTTCTCCGGGAAGCCCAATCCCCGGCAGCACCACCGGCATGACGAGGTGGAACTGGCGATCTTCGAGCACGGATCGCTGGTGGCCCTTTATAATGGGAGGCAGATGACCATTCCGCCGGGCCGCCTGGTGATTCTCTGGGGTGCCATGCCGCACCGGACGTTGGCATTACAGGGGGACGCCGTTGGATATGGTGTGCGCGTGCCGCTGCCCTGGGTGTTGCGCTGGAAGTTGCCGGAGGATTTGGTGCGACGCCTGCTGAACTTCGACGTGATCCTGGCGTCCGCGCGGAAATCGTCCGGCTCCGACCTGCCCCTGGTGAAGGACTGGGTACAGTTCATGTCAAACGGGCAGCCGTCCGGCCGGGAGATCGTGCTGCTAGAGGTGCAGGCCCGCCTGTTGCGGCTCGCCATCGAACTGAAGACGAAGGGCCGGCGTCGCGTCACCGAAACGGTCGCAACCCCGCCGGCCGGCGGGGTGGGACTGTTCGAACGCATCCTCACGATCATCTCTGAACGCTACCAGCAGCCGTTGAGCATCCCCGATATCGCCCGGGAGTTGCAGGTCAGCCGGGTACACGTGATGCGACAGTTTCGCAAGGTGACGGGCATGAGCGTGCTCGACTACATCACCCAGCAACGCGTCTCGTGCGCGCAGCGGCTGCTGGCCACGACCGACATGAAACTCCTCGACATCGCCGCCGAGGCCGGGTTTCGGTCGCCCGCGCGCTTCTACCCGTGCTTCCAGCGGTTGGTAGGCGCATCCCCGGCGCGCTACCGCCGATCCCTGCATAGCACGAGCGAGACGCAGCGTGTCTCGAAATCGGGCAACCGGGCACCGCAGCACGCCGCGGCCGGAACCGGAGTTCCGGCCCACTTCCCCACACCCTCGCCGTAGGCCGGATTTCCATATTTGGCCTCTTGGCCTCCTTCGTTCGGGGCACTTGGGGTCGCGTCTAAATATTCTACAATTGGCCATCAACCTCACGCCCATGATGGCGCCATCATCGACTTTTCCCAGCAACCACGCCCCCCGCCGCGGTCAGGCCGGAGCATCCCTTGGGGCGTTTTTCCCGCATCTTTATCCTGTTTCCGATGCTCTTCGTGGGGATCGGCGTTACGCAGGCGCTGGGTGAGGGGGCGTCGGCGGGTCGGCCGCCGCTGCCGTTGGCCTCTGCGGACAATCGGTACGCTGGAGCATCGCTATCTGCAGGCTGGCGACCGCAGGCAGCACTCGGCCGAGTTCACGCTGCCGCCCGATTCTCCGGCTACCATGAGAATTATTGCCGTGCCCGCCACGCTTGTTGTACATGCAGGCGGCCGGCGATGAGGTCTGCCGACGGGACGGCGGGGGCAGGCTCAAAGACGCGCAGCAGCGGGGCGGTGCCGTAGAAGGCAAAGTCCGCGAATGGCAGCTTGCCATGGGGGGGGGGCAGGTGGTCGTGGGCTAGCGGCAGCACATCGTGGATGTGCAGGCCGGCGGTGATGGGGAGGAGTCGTTCTGCCGCGGCGCGATGCTGGATCCACCCCAGGTTTTCGCGCACTTGTCCGTGGCCGATATCGTGCCAGTATCCCAGGTGCGGGGAGGCATAGCGCTGATGCAGTGCCAGCATCTCGTCCTCCGTGGGGATGGCTTCCCAGGAGGGGAGGTTCTCCAGGCAGAGCGTGAGTTGCAGGCGCGCGCAGAGGGGGAGCAGCAGATCGAGCGACCGGTAGAGCGCCTCGAGGTGCTTGCGGGCATGGCGGGCGCGGCGGCGCTGGTTGCGCTGCCAGAGCTTGGTGTAGCGGCGGCTGGTGAGGCCGTCCTCCTCGGCGGCCTCGATCAGTTCGTGCGAGGCCGGTGTGATGGGGATGCGGCCGGCATGCACCACCACGGCACGGGCGCCTGCTTCGGCAGCAAAGCGCAGGGTCTTCTGCAGGAGTACCGTGGCCATGATGCGGTCGTCTTCGTCCCGTGAGGCCAGCAGGTAGAGTTCTGGATGGCCAGCGGGTGCGCCGAGTGGATAGGGGGCATAGGCATGCACACTGCCGACGCGCACGGCACCAGCTTGGACGCGGCGCAGCACACCGGCGGCCTGGCTCTCGCTGAGTCGATAGCCGAGCTCCACGCCGTCAAAGCCGAGAGCGATGATTTCGTCCACCAGCGCTTCGCCCGTGGCGTGGCGGGAGGCGTTCCAGTTGGTGGAAAGGTAGAAATCCATAACAAAAAAGGCTCGCCGGACATGCCGGACGAGCCTGATGGAGGGGGTTGACCCTACGGGTTGGCGGTACGCCGCGCGCGAGCGCGGGCGCGGGCCCGGGCTGACTTCCGGCGCTGCTTCTCGCTCGGTTTTTCGAAATAACGGTTGGCGCGGAGCTGCTTCATCAGACCCTCTTTGTCGAGGATCTTCTTCATGCGCTTCAGTGCGCGGCCAACGTCTTCGCCCTTCTTCAGACGAATCTGGATCACGTCAATCACCCCCTCTCGTAACCCGTAACCGGTGCGTGGCAGGTGCCAGCATCGCGCGCCACGGGTTCCGTGACCCGCTCACCATAGCGAATTGCGGGGCCGAAAGTCAATAACGGTCGTGGAGGAATTCGATAAGTTCCGGGAGGGCGGCGGCGATGGCGTCCCGGCAGTGGCGGTAGGTCGCCAGGGGGCCGCCGATGGGATCGGGAAGATCTTTATCCTCCCGGGCGCGGGGGTCGAAGGCGCGCAACAGAAAAACCTTCTGGTTGGCGACAGGGTAGCGCGCCAGGATCTCGTCCCGGTGGTTGCGCGCCATGGCCACAATGACCTGCGCTTCACGCACGAGTCGCTCGGTCAGGCGCTGGCTGCGATGGCCGGTGTGGTCAATCTGCATTTCGGCCAGTGCGGTGACCGCATACTCGCTGGCCGCATCGCCGTCGCAGGCGGCGGTGCCGGCAGAGGCCACGCGCCACGGCGACCCTGGTGGCAGGTAATGGCGCAGCAGCGCGGCCGCCATGGGGCTGCGGCAGATGTTGCCTGTGCAGACCAAGAGCACGAGGGGGGGGCGGGCCAGCGGGGCGTCCGACTTGTTGGTAGTGGCAGTTGTGGGCACGCGTCGCTCCGCTTGAGGGTCAGGTGGTGGGGTGGGGTGCCGGGGGTGCGGGTGGTGCCGCGCTGATGGCCAGGATGCGCTCGGCGGGGATAGCGCCGGCGCGCAGGATGGTGGGGGTAGGGGCGAGGGCGGTGAGGCGTACCACGCTGCTGGCTACACCACCGGGCGAGGTGCCGTCATCAATCACCAGGTCCGCTGCCAGTCCGACATCCTGCAGGGCGGCTACGGCACTGGCGGCGGGGAGGGCGCCGCTCAGGTTGGCGCTGGTGACGCGCAGCACGCCGCCGCAGGCTGCCAGCAGGGCGCGGGTCCAATCATGCGCCGGCACGCGGAACCCTTCGTCCGGACCCTGGCCGCAGGGGAGCACTAGGGTGAGGGCTCCGGGCCAGCAGGCCGCTGCCAAACGGCAGGCCGCCGGCGCGAGCTGGCCGCCGAACCGGATGACGGCCGCGGTGTCCGCGGCGAGCAGGGCGATGGGTTTGGCTTCGAGGCGCCCTTTGATGGTATAGAGGCGTTGCACGGCGGCCGGCTGTGCCGGATGCGCGGCCAGGCCGTAGACGGTGTCGGTCGGGATCACGGCCACGCCGCCTGCCAGCAGCAGGGCCGTGGCGTCGCGCAGGCAACGGTCGTACGTGGCAGGTGTAAGGGAATGCGTGTGCATGGGGCAGAAACCGTGGTGGCGGGGTGGCCGACGTGCCGGCCTTAGCCTAGCTTGGCGACTTCGGCCTGGACCTTGGCATCGCCTTCCGCGACTTTGCGGCGCAGCTTTTCCTTGTAGGCGTGCAACTTCTGGCGCAGCTCCGGGTTGGCGAGCGCGAGGATCTGCACGGCCACGAGCGCGGCGTTGATCGGGCCCGCGCTGCCGAGAGTGACGGTGGCCACGGGGATGCCAGCCGGCATCTGAATGGTTGCCAGCAGGGAGTCGAGGCCGTTCACGGCCCCACCGGCTACGGGGACGCCGATCACCGGCAGGATGGTGTGGGCGGCCAGCACGCCGCCCAGGTGGGCTGCGCCGCCAGCGGCGGAGATCAGTACCTGCAGGCCGCGCTGCTCAGCGGTGGCCGCATATTCAGAGGCAATCTCGGGGGTGCGATGGGCGGACATGACGCGCACTTCAAACGGCACGCCGAAGTCGCGCAGCGTCTCGGCCCCCTTTTGCAGCAGCGGCCAATCGGAATCGCTGCCCATGATAATACCAACGAGCGGGGTGGGGGTGGCGGATGACATGGCTGGTTACTCCCGGTTTTGTAGTGAATGCAATTAGCGGTTGAAGGCGCGGCGTGCGATGTCGGTGCGGTATTGGGCCCCCTCAAAGCGGATGGCGCGGACGCCGGCATAGGCGTGCGCCACGGCCTGTGGGAGGTCGGCGCCGAGTGCGGTGACCGCCAGTACGCGTCCGCCGGCCGTCACCACCTCGCCGTTGTGCAGGGTGGTACCGGCATGGAAGACGCAGACGTCGGTCTGTTGTGCCGCGGCCGCTAGCCCGTGAATCGGCGTGCCCTTGGTGTAGGTGCCGGGATAACCGCCGGCAGCCATGACCACGGTGGTGCAGGCTTCGGGGCGGACGCGCACCATGGACTCGTCGAGGGTGCCGTCAATGCAGGCTTGCAGCACGGGGATCAGGTCGCCGGCCAGCCGCGGCAGCACGGCTTCGGTTTCCGGGTCACCAAAGCGGCAGTTGAATTCCAACACTTGCACCCCCTGTTTGCCGATCATCAAGCCGGCATAGAGCACCCCCTTGTAGATAATGCCGCGCCGCCGTAGTTCACGCAGGGTGGCGAGGATGACTCGCTCGCGGATGAGGGGCAGCAGGTCTGGTGTCACCACGGGGGCCGGGGAATAGGCGCCCATACCGCCGGTGTTGGGGCCCTGGTCATCGTCGAAAATGCGTTTGTGATCCTGGGAGGAGGGGAGCAGCGCCACGTGTTCGCCGTCCACCAGCGCGAGGATGGAGGCTTCCTCGCCCTCCAGGAACTCCTCGATCAGCACAGTGGCGCCGGCGGCGCCGAAGACCTTCTCGACCAGCATGGCTTGGATGGCCTCTGCGGCCTCGGCGTGGGTGGCGGCGATCACCACGCCCTTGCCGGCGGCGAGCCCGTCGGCCTTGATGACGACGGGGGTGCGGAACTGCTGCAGCGCCTGGATGGCCATGGTGGCATCGGAGAACGTGGCGGCGCGGGCGGTGGGGACACCGGCGGCCAGCATGACCTCCTTGGAGAACTGCTTGCTCCCTTCCAAGCGGGCGCCGGCCTGACAGGGGCCGAAGGTGCGCAGGCCGGCGGCGGTAAAGGCGTCTACTACGCCGGCGCACAGGGGCGCCTCGGGCCCGACGACCGTCAGGTCAGGGCGATTTTGTGTGGCCCAGGTTAAGAGGCCGGCCACGTCTTCCGCCGCAATGGGGAGGTTGGTGGCTAGGGCCGCTGTGCCGGCATTGCCGGGGGCGCAAAATAGCTGGGGCTGGCAGGAATCCTGGGCCAGTTTCCAGACCAAGGCGTGTTCACGGCCGCCGCCGCCTATGACCAGTACTTTCATAACGGTGCGGAGCTTACGGAATTCGGTTGCCCGAGGCAAGGGCTTACTGTCGGGAGGGCAGTCGCGGGCGCATCCCTGATCCCCTGACTTTGCGGTGTAGTGTTGTCGGCCGCAACTCCGGTTGCGGCCCATTCCATGGCCGGAACCGGAGTTCCGGCCTACTGAACGCAACTCTGTAATGAATCAGGGATGTGCCCGCAGCCGCCGCGCTTTCCACAGGTAGTAGATGGCGGGGTAGACCAGCAGTTCCATGAGGGTGGAGGTGACGACGCCGCCGACCATGGGGGTGGCGATGCGCTTCATCACGTCCGCGCCGGCACCGTGACTCCAGAGGATCGGGAGCAGCCCGGCAATGATCACGGCCGCGGTCATGGCCTTGGGGCGCACGCGTTTCACCGCCCCATCGTAGATGGCGCCACGCAGGTCCGCGGTGTGGCGCATTTGGCCTTTTTGCGTCCACTCCGCGTGGGCCAGGTCGAGGTAGAGGAGCATTACGACACCGGTTTCGGCATCGAGGCCGGCCAGGGCAATGACGCCCACCCAGACCGCCACACTCATGTTGTAGCCGCAGAGGTAGATCAGCCAGAACGCGCCGACCAGCGAAAACGGCACGGCCAACAGCACGATGGCGGTTTTGACGACGGATTTGGTGTTGAGGTAGAGAATCAGCACGATGATCAGCAGGGTCAGCGGAACGACGATCAGCAGGCGTTGGTGGGCGCGCTGCATGTATTCATATTGGCCGCTCCAGTTGATGTTGTAGCCGTGTGGCAGGCGGACACGTCCGTCGGCCAGGGCGGCGCGCACGGTTTGTTGGGCTTGTTGCACGTAGCTGCCGAGGTCCGTGTCGCGCACGTCCACGTAGATCCAGGCATTAGGCACGGCCGCTTCGCTCTTGATGCCCATGGGGGCGCGCACGACGTCAATGCTAGCCAACTGCCCGAGTGGAATCTGCGCGCCGTCCGGGGTGGGCACCAGAATTTCGCGCAGAGCCTCCAGGTTTTCGCGGAAGTCGCGGTCATAGCGCAGCGTGATGGCATAGCGCTGCAGCCCTGTCACGGTGGTGGCCAAGGGCATGCCGCCGAGCGCCACTTCCAGGACGTCTTGTACGTCTGCCAGGCGCAAGCCGTAGCGTGCGATGGCGGGTCGGTTGATGGTGAACTCCACGTAGTTGCCGCCCATCACGCGTTCGGCAAAGACGCCGGAAGAGCCAGGGACGGTTTGCACCACGTTGCCGACTTCGGCGGCGATGCGTTCCAGCTCCGCTAGATCCGGTCCCGCGATTTTAATGCCGACCGGCGTCTTGATCCCCGTGGCCAGCATGTCGATACGTGTGCGGATCGGCATGGTCCAGGCATTGTTGAGTCCCGGGAACTGGATGGCGCTGTTGAGGGCGTCGGCCAGTTCCTGTGGCGTGCGCCGCCGGTGGGTGATGACGGCGCCGGAGGCATCCGCGATGTCGCGGGCCGGCCACTCTTTTTCGTCCTTGAGCATGATGGTGGTTTCCAGCATGTCCATGGGGGCGGGGTCGGTGGCGGTTTCGGCGCGGCCGATCTTGCCGAAGACATGCGCCACTTCGGGAAAGGTTTTGATGATCCGGTCGGTCTGTTGCAGGAGTTCGCGGGCCTTGGTAGGGGAGAGGCCGGGGAAGGTGGTTGGCATATAGAGCAGATCCCCCTCGTAGAGGGGGGGCATGAACTCGCTGCCCAGGTTCTGGTAGGGGAAACAGCGGCCAACCTGGGCGGCTGTCTCGCGGGCGGGACCGGCGGGGAGGCGTTGGGTGACCAGCCAGTTCCAAGGCAGGAACACCCAGAGCACGAGGGCGGCCGCCGTCAGGACCACGGCCCAGCGGTGCCGGATCACCCCGTCAATGACCGGGTGGTAGAGCCAGGTGAGCAGACGGTTAAGAGGGTTCTTTGACTCCGGGATGGGGCGTCCGCGGATTAGAAACCCCATCAGCACCGGCGCTAGCGTAATGGAGAGCAGCGCGGCGGCGGCCATGGCATAGGTTTTGGTAAAAGCCAGCGGCTGGAAGAGCCGACCTTCCTGCGCCTGCAGGGTAAACACCGGCAGGAACGAGACCGTGATGACCAGCAGCGAGTAGAAGAGCGTGGGGCCGACCTCGACCGAGGCATCGCGGATGATCTGCCAGCGGGGTTTGCGGCCGAAATCATGTTCCAGATGCTTATGCGCGTTCTCTACCATAATGATGACCGCATCCACCATGGCGCCAATGGCAATGGCGATACCGCCCAGCGACATGATGTTGGCGCTGATCCCCTGGCCGTACATCACCAGAAACGACATCAGGACCGCCACCGGCAGGATCACGATGGCGACGAGCGAACTCGAGAGACTCAGCAGGAACGCCAGACAGACTAGCGCCACGACGATGCTCTCCTCGAGCAACTTCTCTTCCAATGTCTTCACGGCACGTTCGATCAGGGCGCTGCGGTCGTAGACTACGGTGCATTGGATATCCGCCGGCAACCCTTGCAGGGCTTGGTCCAGCTTCTGCTTGGCGTCCTTGATCACCTGCCGCGCATTGGCGCCGGCGCGCACCACCACGATGCCGCCGACCGTCTCGCCCTCGCCGTTAAGTTCCGCGATACCACGGCGCATGTCCGGCCCGAACTGCACGTTGGCCACCTCACCCAGTAGGATGGGGACGCCGTTCGGGCCCACGCTGAGCGCCACCTGCCGCAAGTCATCCAGGCTTTGCACATAGCCGCGCACCCGCAGGACAAACTCCTTCTCACCCATTTCGATGGAGCGGCCACCCACTTCGCCGTTGCTGCGCTCGAGCGCCATGCGCACCTCGGTGAGGGAGAGGTTGTACGCGCGCAGGCGGGTGGGGTCCACGCTCACCTGGTACTGCTTGACGAAGCCACCGACCGAAGCCACTTCCGCCACACCTGCCACGGCGCCGAGCTGATAGCGCAGGTACCAGTCCTGGATCGAGCGCAACTCCGCCAGGTCGCGGTTGGTGGAGGTGATGGAATACATGAATGCCCACCCCACGCCGCTGGCATCGGGGCCGAGCACAGGCTGGACGTTCTTGGGGAGCGTGTTGCCGATGGCGTTGAGGTACTCCAGCACGCGACTGCGTGCCCAGTAGATGTCCGTGCCATCCTCAAAGATGACATACACGAACGAGAAGCCGTAGAACGAGAAGCCGCGCACGACCTTGGCCTGGGGCACGGCGAGCATCTTAGCCGTAAGCGGGTAGGTGACCTGATCCTGTACGAGCTGCGGCGCCTGCCCCGGCCACTCGGTATAGATGATGACCTGCGTATCTGAGAGGTCCGGGATGGCATCCAGCGGGATGTGACGCACGGCGTACAGGCCGCCTGCGACCAGGCCGAGCGTCGCGACGAGGATGAGGAACTTGTTGCGCAGGGAGAAATCTATGATGCGTGTGAGCATGCGTCACCTTTGGCGGTTCTGTGGCGTTCGACGCCTGTATGATTTCAGGCCAAAGTTTACACATTATTTTGGCGAAAACAACCCCGATTGCCCTTTCCCAGCGGTTCCAAATAGTGGCGGGTAAGCGGCTGTGAAGAGCGAGGGAGGCACTTGGTGAGCCATAGAGGGCATAGTGAGGCGTCCGTGCGCAGGGCGCCGGATAGCGGATTGTCGTTAAAGGCGGGTGGGTTCGGGCAG
>CAIOST010000186.1 GCA_903861045.1 uncultured bacterium
AATGTCACGCTGACAATCGCGCTCCGCTGTTTCCCTGAAGAACCCCTGCCGGCGGTTATAGAACGCCTAGCAGAGACAAAATCCCAGAGCCTTCGATTACTGCAACGGCGGCGGTTGTGAACGCCAAAGGGAAAGACCATGTCACACCCCCAGCATATAGCGTTTGGCGAATGGGAAGGCGTTTTCGATATGGCGCACCACCGGATCCGGCGCCCCCTCGGTACCGACGACTTCAATCGTGTCGAAACGGTAGTAGAGTTTCGGGAAGTCAAGCTGCCGCAGGTAATGCACTGCCGCCCGATTCAGCGCCTGGCGCTTAGCCGCATTTACGGCCGCAAAGGGACGAGCAAAATCCTCGGAAGCGCGGGTCTTCACTTCCACGAAGACCAACGAATCCCCCAGCCGGGCCACAATATCAAGCTCGTCGCGGCGGTCCGGCCGGACACGCCGCCCCAGGATGCGGTAGCCGGCGCGCTCCAGAAAGGCCGCCGCCACATCCTCCCCCCAGCGTCCGGTGACTTGCGTCTGCGCTTGTGCCGCACGATCCATACGCCCTCCCCTGCCGGCGCCCCCCCCGACCTGGCCACCGCTCCTCAGCTCCGCACGCGCACCGCCTGCGAGATCGAAAGCATCCCCATGAAGAGGTAGCCCGCGGCATAGAGCATCAGGAACGGCACCACCCCGAACCGTCCATTGTGCAGGTAGACATGCACCGTATAGAGACTATAAACCCCCATGGCCATCTCGACCAGCGCAATCATGGCAAAGCCGCCGCAGTAGCGCGTAACCTCCTTGTCGCCGCGTTTCGGCGTGCGCACAAACTCGCTCTCGTGACCGCGGATGGCCTGCACAATGGCCCGCGTGTTGGAGATCGCCAGCCCGATCCCCACGAACATCAGCACCGGCATCCACAGGACGCTCTTCCAGCCACGCCGGCGATCCACTACGCATTGCGCCCAGACATACAGGGTGCTCGGCCCGAGGATCGAAAGCGCCAGCGGCAGTGCCAGCATGGCGAACAACCAATACGGCAGCGGGTGATGCTGCGTGAGCAGCAACATCGGCAACGCCAGTAGCGACAGTGCCAGCATCAGCGGATGCACGCCGTAACCGCTCATATGCAGCACCGCTTCCATTTTCTTAAACCAGGAGCATTTCTCCCGGCGCAACTGGCCAAAATGCTTCAGCAGGGTCTGGAACGACCCTTTGGCCCAGCGGAACTGCTGGGTGCGGAAGGCCGCCACGGTCTCCGGCAATTCCGCCGGCACTACCAGGTCCGGCAGATACAAGGTAGTCCAGCCGGCAAACTGCACCCGGTACGAGAGGTCCAGGTCCTCGGTCAGGGTGTCCCACTGCCAGCCGCCACCGGCCACAATGGCCGTGCGACGCCAGATGCCAGCCGTGCCATTGAAGTTCATGAACAGACTGTTCCAACTGCGGGCCACCTGCTCCACAATGAAATGCCCGTCAATCCCGATGGCTTGGGCGCGGGTCAGCAGGGACTGGCGTCGATTCAAGTGCCCCCAGCGCGCCTGGGCAAACCCCAGCTTCGGGTCGCGCAGGAAGAACGGCACCATGGAGGAGAGATAATCCGCCGGCGGCACAAAGTCGGCATCAAAGACCGCCACCAGTTCACCCCGGGCCACGGCCAGGGCCTCGGCCAGCGCGCCCCCCTTGAAACCCGTGCGTACCCGGCGCCGCAACACCTGAATGTCGAACCCCTGCGCGCGAAACTCAATGGCCAGGCGATCCACCACCGCGCACGTGCCGTCCGTGGAGTCATCCAGCACCTGGATCTCATGCTTCTCCCGCGGATAGCGGATGGCGCAGACGGCGCGGATGACGCGTTCCACCACGTTGATCTCGTTATAGACGGCGATCTGCGTGGTCACCACCGGCAGATCGGCGCGCGCCAGCACGTCCCCCATCTCGGCCTGGATCTGACGGCGGGCATTGGCTGCTTCCCGCAGCCGGCGGCAGAACAGGTAGAGCATCACATAGCAGTTGAGGCCATAGGCCATCAACCCCACCGTCGGGATCAGGTAGACGATCGCCAGCAACACATAGAGCAGAGTATCCATAGAGACCTTCACGACGCTCACCAGACAGCGGCACACCCCGCCAGCCATACCGGCCGAAAAACCAGCCGCGTATCATAGGGTTTTTCACCCCCGGACGCAAGGGGCGGGCCCCCCCCCTGAACTGCGGAAGATTGGGGAGAAGATTGGGGGGCTGGATGCTTGGATGGATGGGGACGAGCAGGAAACATGCAATTTCCTGCGATTCGTAGGTAACCATGCTACATCAAGTGGTGCTTGAGGAATCCATTCCTAGCAGCAGGTGTAAATCGACCATGCCGGGCGCGGGGTATCTCAATCTTCCAACCTTCCAACCTTCCAACCATCCAACTCCCGCAGTTCTTGGCCCCCCCCTGAACTGCGGGAGTTAAAGCGCGAGTTAAAGCGCGAGGCGTCGAAACTCCCCGAAAAAAAGGACAACGGGATGATTTTGGGCGCATCCCTGTTTGTGTTGCGCGCAACATAAACAGGGATACGCCCAGCTTGCGCTCGGCTAGAAAGGATCTATGGCGTACAACGACGGTCATGATTATCGTCTTGGAAAGAACACCAATATGAATGTCTATTGTCCCAATACGACCCCCGCAAGTCGCAACCAATACGACCCCCGCAAGTCGCCAAGGCCTTCCGGGATCGCTCTCCGACGGGTTCCGGGCAGCGCCGCCCCGCACAGCCCCGGGCATATGGGACCGGCGCAGCCGGCACGGCGCACAGAGCAGTTCGCGAGTATGCCAGAGGCAGGGGTACGTGTCAAAAATGGAGGACCACCTGCCGCAATACTCATTATGGCATCCGGCGGGGCCGCCGGACCCGCTTTCTACGGTCCTTCGGCTATCCATGCGGCGTCGCGTCGTCAGGCAGTGCCCCATAGAGACGGTAATTTCGACTACGCGGTTCGACTACGTGTAAGCGGCTGGTGTAGGTGTAGCCGTGTAAGCGTGGGTGTACGTGTGGGTGTAAGGGTCGCCAGCCGCGATGGCCTATGGAACACTTACCCGCACTCTTACACTCCACCCTTACACGTCCACCCTTACTCGGCCAGCTTACACGCTAGAGACCTGATCACTTCCCCGCTCCCGCGGCTTGAGGTCGTCAAGCGCCCTCGCCGGCAGCGCCAGCAGCGCCAACAGGAGTGCCGCTCGCAGCAAATCGCCCGCCCGGATATCCGATAGTTTCATGTGGTCCTCCTTGTATAACCTGCAAGACGAAGACGATCCTCCTGATGATGAATTTGTTGCGTGGATCGTTGATTACCTCTTTCCTAGGAACACCTCATTCACCCGCCGCAACCGATCGGGGTATTCATGCCACGTGGGATCTTCCGGGCCGGAATTGGTCCGCGCCACCGCGCCCCACAGGCCGTGTTCGCGATAGGCGCGCGCGGCGTGTTCAACCACCTCCCAGTAGGCGTCGGAGCGTTCTTCCCAACGCAAGCGCGCATCAGCGCAATAGCTCGCGCCCTCCCCGAACACAAGGGGCACGCCAGGGTAGTGTTGGTCCCGGAGTTTCACGGCCTGCGCCACCCCCTCGTCCGCCTTCAGCTTGAACTGCCCGATGTTCTTGACCAGGTTGTCCTGGAGCATCCGCTCCAGCTCCGGCAGCGCGGCGGGCTCCAGATTCCGATAGAGCCAGATTCGGTGATACCAGTCGTCAACAATCGGCGGCCGGCATCCACGACAGTTCCGGACCACACGATAGGGCACCAGATCGGTGCGCAGGAACCGACGAATCGATTCACCCACCACCGGTTCCTCAACCGTTGAACCCCAGTTCCAGGTGACGGCGCTTTCCAGCACATCATAGACCGACCACAAGTAGTAGCTGTGGAAGTTCCAGACCTGCATGTTCCCCGGCACGTGTTCCGGGTTGACGTACGGCGTGTAGGTGTCCAGCGCGATCCGGATGCCGGGATGACGCGCCTTCACGAACTCCAGCGCCTCCTCGTGCCAGCTCCGCCATAGGTTCAATTGCTCCTTCGGTTGCGTCTTCTCGCCGTAAAACCCGACAAAGTCCAACCCGTCGGCCTCATTGAAGATCTCGGCAAAGGCAATCGTGTCCTGCAAGCCACGCTGTTCCAGTTCGTTGAGCAGATAGTCCAGCGCCCGCGCGAAGTACATGAAGCGCTCCTCCGCCGGAAGTTCCATCAGCTCGGCATTGATAGCCTCGTCTGTGAACCAGAACGTGTGCAGATAGTACCAGCTCGACAGGATGACCTTCACCTCGTACCGTTTCGCCAGCGTACATAGCTCGATCAGCCGTTTCAACGGATCGCAGCGCCCCGCCAGACAACGTTCCATCTGGCGGATCAACCGCCCGTGGCCCGGCAAGGCTTCCTGAAAGTTCAGTGCTCCGCGCGGCTTTCCATACCTGTCGTGACACAAGCCCGCGCCACTTTCGAGGCGGATGCAGTTGAATCCCCGTTCCTTGAGCTCCACGATCCGCCCCTCAAGATCGTCAAAGAAGCCATTGGGCACAGTATCGAACAGTCCCCAGATCCAAAATGAAATCGCCAAGCGGTCCGTCATGTCATCGCTCCTTCCTCTTGGCTGCCGACTCCTCGCGCGCCCCCACTTTTGAAGCACACATCTACCACATGCGCATTCATACGTAAACCCATGCCCGCCGCGTCGGTGACCGGCTTGTCGCCATAGCGCAGCCCTTCGATGCTGACATGCTCAATCCGCTTATCCGGCGCATAGCCGGTGAACTCGCTGCGGGGTCCGCCCTTCTGGTGAAGCACGGTCACGTCGCGGATGGTGACATCAAAGATCCCGCCGGGAAGAGATTGGTCGCCCGGAATCCCAAAAATTTCGTCGAGGAATCGGAAGCAGAACAACTGCGCCTCGAAATACAACTGCTCG
>CAIOST010000187.1 GCA_903861045.1 uncultured bacterium
AAGAATTTGTCGCCAACTACCGCTCGGCAGATTTGAAGCCCGCCGACCAGCGCCGCATCGCGGCGTATCTGGACGAGGCGACGGGGAAGGTGGACCGGTTGGTGGCGTTGCGGCGGCGGCAGATGGAGTTGTTGCGGGAGCAGCGGGCGGCGCTCATCCAGCAGGCCGTCACCCGCGGCTTGAACCCCCGCGCTCCGCTCAAAGACTCCGGCATCCCCTGGCTCGGGCGGATTCCGAAGCATTGGGAGGTGAAGCCATTGGGAAGCTTTGCGACAGTAAAAGCGCGATTGGGTTGGAGGGGGTTAAAGGCTGAAGAATATGTCGAACAGGGTTACATCTTTCTCGCCACACCAAACATCAAAGGTGAGGATATTGACTTCCAAAATGTGAATTATATCACCAGAGAACGATACGATGAGTCACCGGAAATCATGTTGAAAGAGGGCGATGTCTTGGTTGCGAAGGATGGCGCGACCCTCGGAATAACGGCATTGGTCAAGACACTCCCTGCTCCTGCCACCGTAAATGGATCAATCGCTGTAATTCGGGCGTCCCGCAAATGCTCCGGCGAATTCCTTGCCTGTTGGTTTCACTCACATGGTGTGCAGCAACTCATTGACATGATGAAGGGTGGCATGGGAGTTCCTCACTTATTTCAAAGCGATTTGCGCAAGTTCTTGGTTGCATTGCCGCCGTCAGATGAGCAGCGCGAAATCCTCGCCCACATCCAGAGCGAGACGGCGAAACTGGACGGCCTCTACCGCAGTTATGAGCGGCAACTTGCGTTGCTGGCGGAATACCGGGCGTCGCTCATCCACGAGTGCGTCACCGGCCAGTGGAAGGTGCCGGCCAGAGGAGGTCTGTCATGAAGCATCCATATCCAGCTAATACTGTCCGCCAGATTATACAGGCCCAAAAATGCGTGCGGGAAGGCGAGGTCTTGGAAGTGAAGAAGCGCGGTGAGCATGGTGCGGGATTCAACGTGAATCTCGATCTTGCGGACGGTCCGTTTACGGACATTCGTTACCTCGGCCACACCCACGACGTGACAGATATCAAAGGTAGTGAGGCGAGTCTGATTTTGGCGGCCCAGCGGGTGCGCGGCGTCGGCCACAATGCGATCGGCCGGCGGCGGTTCTACAAGGACCGCATTCCAGCAGGATGGCATCAGAACGTGATTGATCCTCAGTTGGCGACGGGCGCCGATGATTACAACCGGCATGAACCGTTGCCAGACTTTATGCCGACGGATTTTAAGGACTTTATCAGGAAGACCGCCACTATATGGAACATTGACTTAGAGTGGGAGGATATGCTGTTATGACCACCATAAATACCACCCCACTCAATATTGAAACGATCCGCCAGACACTTGCCAACTTTTGGGGCGAGATGCTGGAGGTCAATAGTACACGCAAAGGTTTCGCTTTGGCGATGCCGCTTTGTTATCCGGACGGCTGGCAGATCCTACTCGATTTAGTACAGTTGACGCCGGGTCATGTGCGGCTAATGGATTGCGGCCGGACATTACGATGGCTGGTGGCGGGTGGCCAGAACATCGAGACATCTGCAATGGAGGAACATCTGGCGGAACGTATGGCGACGTTTCAATTACAACGCGACGGCTGGACATTATTCCGCGATCTGCCATTGCCGCTGGCGGGCGTGGACGTCCATCTGTTTGGCGAGGCGATGGCGAGCATTGCCCACCTGCGATATTTGCACGAAGCGGCGGTGAAAACGCTGAATGTGCCGCGCCAGATGCTGGAGCGGGTGTTCCGGGAGCGGCATCTGGAGGCGCGCACGAACTATAAATTGGATGGAAGACTGGAGAAGGCCATCGAGGTGGATTACTTCGTGGCGGCAACCCGCCCCGTAGCGTTTCAAATACTGAACCGGCGCGGCAGGGTGACAGGCATAATGGAACAATGGGGCTTCCGCTGGCGCGACCTGCGAGACGCGCATGAGGAGTTGTTGCCGGCGATGATCTACGACCCTGCTGTGTCGGAGGTGGACGAAGTTGCCATGACAATTGGCGAATCGGTTTGTGAATTGTTCTGCGCTTACGACGAAACCAAGCGTATCCACGACTTGCTGGAGATGGCACAGAACCCATGAGCGGCGCGAGCCAGATCAAAGAGAACGCCGCTGATCAACGAATGCGTCGCCGGTCAGTGCCCCGTACCGGATTTTCGGCAAACGCGCCGTGTCTACCAAGGAGTAATGCGCATGAAGCCCAAACCCTCGCCGCAACCGGAAATCATCCTCTACCAGACGGAGGACGGGCAAACGTGACTGGAAGTCCAGTTCCAGGGTGAGACGGCCTGGCTGACGCAAGCACAGATGGGGGAGTTGTTCGAGACCAGCAAGCAGAATGTCGGTCAGCACCTGAAACACATCATTGCAGAGGGGGAACTCGCCGAGGATTCAGTTGTAAAGGATTTCTTTACTACGGCAGCCGACGGCAAGGAATACGCGACGAGATTCTACAACCTCAACGCCATTATCTCCGTCGGCTAGAACCCAGTGCAAAGCAAAGCGGTTTTGTGTGCGAAAGACGCTTACATGTTGCGGTTAAATGGCTTGATTTTGCTAACGAACGATTTGCTTTAGCAAAGAAAGCAAAGGAATATACCATGCGGGTAGACCGATTGAGAGAAAAGGCGACGGAATCCGGCATCGTGGCGGCGCTCTCTGCCAGCCCGATGTATCGCGAGCGCCCGGCCACGGCCTTTGACGCGGCCACGCTGCTGGACGGGGAGTTGCTGGCGGAGTTTGTCCAGGCCACGCAGTCCAAGGAGTGGGCGAAACTGGCGAAGCAGTTCCCCGGCGCGGCGTCGGCTACGCTGGCGGCACAGGTGTCGACGCTCATCGCCAAGCGCGGAACGCTGGAGGTGTTGCGGCATGGCGTGAGTTTCAACGGCATCAACCTGGCGCTGGCGTTCTTCAAGCCGTCGGCGGGGGGCAACCCGGAGCATGCGGCACGTTACGAGGGCAACCGGTTCAGCATCCTGCGGCAGGTGTATTTCTCCACGCGCACGCCGGACCAGTCGGTGGACATGGCGATCTTCCTGAACGGCCTGCCCATCATCAGCCTCGAACTGAAGAACCACTTCACCGGGCAGAATGTCCAGCACGCCATCGCGCAGTACCGGCGGCGCGACCCGCGCGAGCCGTTCTTCGCGCGTTGCCTGGTCCACTTTGCGCTGGACGACGACGCGGTCTACATGGCCACGCGGTTGCAGGGCAAGGAGACGCTTTTCCTGCCGTTCAACCGCGACGTGCAGAACCCGATCATCTACGAGAACTTTGCCTCATCCTATTTGTGGGCGGACTTCACCGACGACGGGCGCTCCGAAACGGGTGTACTCCAGGCGGATTCGTTGCTGGAACTGGTCCAAAACTACCTGCATTTCGAGCGCGATGAAAAGAGCGGCAAGGAGAAGTTTGTCTTCCCGCGTTTTCATCAGTTGCTGGTCGTGCGGAAGTTGCTGGCCCACGCCAAAGCGGGCGGCAGCGGACACAACTACCTCATCCAGCACAGCGCCGGCTCGGGCAAGAGCAACAGCATCGCCTGGTTAGCGCATCACCTGGCGAACCTGTGCGGCGCTGATGGCCAGCCGGTCTTCGACAGCGTCATTGTCATCACCGACCGCCGGGTGTTAGACCGGCAGTTGCAGGACACGATCAAGCAGTTCGAGAAGATCAAGGGCACAGTCACGAAGATTGACCGGAACACGAAGCAACTGGTGAAGGCGCTGGAGCGCGGCGACAAGATCATCATCACCACGCTGCAAAAGTTTGGTTTTGTGGGCGAACTGGCGAAGATGGCGGGCCGGAAGTTCGCCGTGATCGTGGACGAGGCGCACAGTTCGCAAACCGGCGAGAACGTGAAGGATTTGAAAATCGTCCTCACAACTGACGAACAACTCAAGGTAGCGCTGGATAAGGATGATGAGGGCGAAAGCGAAGACCCGCTGGAATCAGAACTGGAGAAGATTCAAAAGGCGCGGCAAAAGCTGCCGCACCTGTCGTTCTTCGCCTTCACCGCCACGCCCAAGGATAAGACGCTGGAACTGTTCGGAACACCGGACAAGTCGGTGAAGAAGGGCTTCCGCCCGTTCCACCAATACACCATGCGGCAGGCCATCGCGGAGGGCTTTATCCTCGATGTACTGCAAAGCTATACCACCTACAAGACCTACTTCGAGCTACTGCAAAACGAGAAAGCCGAGGGGGAAAAGCTGGTGGAGGAATTGAAGGCGCGGCGGCTGTTGCTGGAATACGTGGACCGGCATGCGTTCGCCATCCGGCGCAAGGCGCACATCATCGTGGATCATTTCACGCGCAAGACGGCGCAGAAGATCGGCGCGCAGGCCAAGGCGATGGTGGTCACGCACTCCCGCGCCCATGCGGTACTCTACAAGCAGGCGATTGACGAGGTATTGCGGGAGCAGAATCTGGCCTTCGGTGCGCTCGTGGCGTTCTCCGGTACGGTCACCATCAACGAGCAGAAATACACTGAGGAGAACATGAACCCGCCGGGCATGGGGGACATCGCCGAGGCGTTCAAGAATCCGATGCAGCGGCTGCTGATCGTGGCGAACAAGTTCCAGACCGGTTTTGACCAGCCGTTGCTGCACACGATGTATATGGACAAGAAACTCGGCGGCGTGGCGGCGGTGCAGACCCTGAGCCGCCTGAACCGCACGTTCCCGCCGCTCAAGCAGGACACGATGATTCTGGATTTCGTGAACGAGCAAGAGGTGATACAGGCGTCATTCCAGGACTACTACCAGCGAACCGAACTGGATGGCGCGACCAACCCAAACAAGCTTTACAACCTCAAGTACACGCTGGAACAGATGCACGTCTTCACGGCGGAGGATGTGGCGCAGTTCACGCAGCTTTTCATCGTGCAGAAGGTCGCGGCGGAGAAGCTGCAGCCGTTCTTCCAGCGGCTGGTCGAGACGGGTTACACGAACCTGGGCTCAGAGCACAAGGGGACGCCCGACTACGAAAAGATGGCCGCCAAGGCGCGGGACAAGTTCCGCAAGGAGACGGCCCGTTACGTCCGGCAATACAGCTTCATCAGCCAAATCATGACGTTCACCGACACGGCGCTGGAGAAGTTCTACCTGTTCGCCAAACTGCTGCTGAAGCAACTGCCCTTCGAGCGGGTCACATTGCCGCGCGAAATCATGGACATGGTGGACATGGACAAGTTCCGTGTGCAGGAGGAACAGAACGGCAGCATCCTTCTCGCCACCGAGGATGCGACGCTCAAACCGAGCGACGACGACGGACATCGCGGCAAAGGCGAAGAGGACAAGGAACGGCTGAAACTCATCGTGGACAAGCTTAACAAGGAATACCACATAGCGTTCGACGAAGCCGATCGCGTGGTAAACGCCATCAAGGAGAAGCTTGAAGCCGACGAGCCGTTACGGGCGGCCTTCCAGACCAACAGCATTGAGTTCCTGCGCAAGCAGAAGCTCAAGGACAGTATCAATGATGCGTTCCTAAGCAACGCCGACGAGTTCCTGAGCTTCATGTCCAAGACCGAGACCGACCCCGCCTTCGGCAAGTTCTTTTTCGCCGAGATGTTCAAATGGTATGAACAATCGGTGGCAAAGTGAGACTGTCTGCCTCGAGGTATCCAGGATGCACCTCACAGCGCCACCTCCCGGCCGGTATCGCGCACACGTGCCAGCCAGTCAGACTAGTCTGATAGGTTGCGGCTCGCTAGGCAAGGGTGACCTTGTTCCGCAATTCTCATTATGGGACTCGGCGGGTCCGGCGGCCCCGCCCTTGCCACAATTCTTCGATTTCACACTGTTCTTGGCGG
>CAIOST010000188.1 GCA_903861045.1 uncultured bacterium
CTCTTCCAGTTCGGCGGCTTGAGCATGGCCCCGCTTCCCCTTCAATGCTCCCCCCACACAAACCCGGAAGCGCCTGGCAGGAACAATCGTGTAAGTGCGCCGCGTAAGCGTGCCGTGTATGTGTGAAAGTGTAAGTGTACCATGGCAACCAACCATCTGGCCGGAAGGCGCTGCCCGCGGCCCGGGGCGGGCCGGGGCTACTGGCTGCGGCCAGCGCCAAGCGCTGGCTAGCCACTAACACCTAACACCTCACACCTATCCCCTGAACCCCGAACCATGAACCCTGAACCCCGCCCCTGCTACGCCAGCTCCACCAGCGCCCGGATCGTTACCTGCTCCCAGCCGGGCAGCGCCAGGAAGTGTTCCAGCAGGAGCGCACAGGCCACGGCGTCATACAGCGCATCGTGCGGGGCGCGGCCGGGGCAGAGCGCGTCCAGGCGCGCCTGCAACCCCAGGTCCGCCACGACGTTCTCCAGCGCCCCGCTGCGCAGTTGCGGATAGATCCGGCGTGTCAGCCGCAACGTATCCAGCCAGGGACCCAGCCGGTGCAGCGGCGCCGCCCGCTCCAGCACACTGCGCTCCGTGCCGATCTGATGCGCCGCCAGCGGCCCGGCGGCCAGCCACGGCACTAACTCCGGCCAGAGCGCCGGCAGATCCGGCGCCTGCGCGAGTTCCGGCCGCAGCCGCGCATGGCGCCCCGGTGCCCGTGGATTGAACGGCCGGTCCAGCGCCACATGCAGCAGATACTCCTGCTGTTCATCCGGCATCACCCGCCCCTGCCGCAGCCGCACCATCCCCACCTGCCACGGCTCCACCGGCCAGCCGCGTACCGCGCCGGTCGTCTCAAAATCCAGCACGGTAATCACCGCCTCCCGCGCTAACTGTGCCTGATGCCGCATGCCCCATGGTAGCGCATCCGCGCGTGGGGCTCCATGGTCTTTTCCAGAAGACCTGGTTCTGCGGACTCCCCGCCGGGCGGAATAGAGCCACAAAAAAAGCACAAAAGACACAAAAGACCGGGCTTTTGTGGTTTGTGTGCCTTTTGTGGCCAACTTGAATGGTCTGCAGCGATCCTACCCCTGTCCAAGCCTCAGCCACCTAATGGGCCTAATGGGCCTGGCCCCTATCCGTGCGTTCCCGGATTGCTTTCCCGCGCCGCCTCGCGCATACTTTTAGCTACTCAAGGGAGTTGCTCTACAATATGACTGCCACACCACGGAAGAAAACATCCGCCGTCCCGGTCGCACCCGCCAAGAAGGTCCGGGCCGCGCGCCCCCGTGCCATTGAGCCAACGCTGAACGGTTGCTTTGCCGCGCTGGACTTTGAAACGGCTGATTACGGCCGCGACAGCGCCTGTGCGCTATCGGTAGTGATCGTGCAGGATCAGCAGATTGTGGAGACCTGGACCAGCCTGATCCGCCCGCCGCGCCAGAGTTTCGTTTTCACGTATCTGCATGGCATCGCCTGGCAGCATGTGCGGGACAAGCCCACCTTTGGCGAACTCTGGCCCGAGGTGGCCCGGCGGCTGGAGAAGGTGGATTTCATTGCCGCGCACAATGCCGCGTTCGACCGCTCGGTCTTGCGGGCCTGTTGCGCCATGGCAGGGCAGGCCGCCGTACGCCACCCCTTCCTCTGCACGGTGAAGTTAGCCCGCGCCATCTGGAACCTCCACCCCGCCAAGTTGTCGGATGTCGCCCGCCACTTGCAAATCCCGCTGCGCCACCACGACGCGACCTCCGATGCCCACGCCTGCGCCCAGATTCTGCTGCACGCCGGCCAACAGGGGCACCCCTACCCGGAGCTCTACCGTAAGCACCTGCTCAAGCCAGCCCGGCCATAACCATGGCATTCAAACTGACACAACACGCGATCAAGGAATGGGGCGGCCCAGCCGTCTTCCGGGACGCCGAGGATCTGGTCAAACGCGGCGGCGTCTTAAAGGCGGACTACGAGGCGCCCACGCTCTCCGGGGAAATTGTTTACAACGGCAGTGCCTTGCGCACCCGTGGCCGCGTCAGCGACGGTGGCATCCTCGAGAATCAATGTCCCTGTCACCTCAGCCGCAAAGAGGGCCTGGTCTGCAATCACATTGTGGCGATTGCCATCACGGTGCTGCGCCGCAGCACCGACCCGTTGCGGGAGCAGAAGTATCAGGAGGAACTGCGCCGCGCGCAACGGCTAGCCAGCAAACAGCCCACCGACTACCTGCGCTGCGCCCCCACCGGCACACCGGCCATCCTGCTACTGACCCTGCCCGCCACGTGGCAGGCCGATTTTACGCGGGGCGAAATCCCGCTCGGCTGCGCCTTTCTGGTAGACGGCAAGCTCCTCCCGCTCGACCAGGTACCACGCGACCGGACCTACCGCCTCGCACCGGCGGAGGAGAATCTGCTCGCCGTGCTCGACGATATCTGCGATGGCCCCGCCACCAGCCAAATCCGCATGCATCCGGCCGATTTCCTCAATGTGATCGAACTGCGGCGCACCGCCGCCCTGCTGGTGGCAGGTGTGGGCGAGATCCTGGTCAACGCCACCGCGCTGCGCACACAGATCCGACTCGATCTCGACCATGAGAATGGCGAACTGCTGGTATATGCCCAGACGGAACTGCCCTTTCTGCGGCCAGGCAAGTTCCCGACCTATCTGGTTAGTGGACGCAAAGGGTGGGTCTTCGGCGCCGATCAACTCTGGCCGCTTGAGAACCTGCTCCCGCTCCCCTATCACAGCATCTACCAGACCCCCATCGTCATCGCGCGCCCGGATGTCTCCCGCTTCCTCACCACCGAGCTGCCCGAACTCAAGAAGAGCATCGCCGTAGTGGAGGAGATCTCCTACGATCTTTTCACATCCGATCCGGCCACACCGACCTTTCGTCTCGTGGTGCGAGGCAGTCCGGCCTCCCTGGCGGTGACCCTCTTGGCCGTCTACGGCCCGCACGAGATCCCTGCGGCTGGCCCGGAAAAGGGCGGTCCGCTCAGCCTGCCAGATCCCGACGATCTCCTGCACTACCTGACGCGCAACCGCGCGCTCGAACAGCAGGCCTTGGCACGCCTGACCGAAGCCGGCTTCCAGGGGGAGCATGGTGGCAACCTCGCCCCGCTCACTGGCACCCGCGAAGTGCTGAACTTCCTCGGAAGCCAGGTGCCTGCCCTGCGCCGTCTGGGATGGAAAGTACAGCTCGAAGGAAAAATCGCCGGCTTTCATGAAGCGGTCCCCGTGGCCACCCCCGTGGTGCACATCCGCGCGCCGGAGGGCGACGGCTGGTTTGACGTCGAGTTCGAGTTCGAAGCCCCCACCGGCGGCACGCTCCAAGCCGCCGAGATCCAACGCGCCCTGCGCTGCGGCAACTCCTTCCTGGAACGTAATGGCAAAACCGTGCTGCTGGATCGGGACGCCATTGAAGCCATGCACGGGGTCTTCGCCGATTGCCAGGCCCGCGAAGGCGGCAAAGCCGGCACCTTCCGACTGCCTCCCATCTACGCACCGTATGTGCGCGCCTCCCTCACCGCCCTCGATGGCGTGGACGTGGAAGAACCGCCGGACTGGCGCGCCCGTGCCTCCCAGCAGAACCGCGACGTGCGCATGGAACCTGTGGCGCTGGGCGATGCGCTGGAAGGCGTCCTACGCCCTTACCAGAAGGAGGGCGTCTACTGGTTGCGCTTCCTGGAGCGCGGCGGCGCCTGCGGCCTGCTAGCCGACGAGATGGGCCTTGGTAAAACGCTCCAGACGCTTACCTGGTTGCAACTGGCGCGCGTGGACCCCGGCGTGCGCGACAAGCCCGCCCTGATCGTCTGCCCCACCAGCCTGGTGGAGAACTGGGCCCGCGAGGCGCAGCAGTTCACCCCCTGGCTCAAGGTGCTCGTCCTCTCCGGCAACCAGCGCCACGCACGCCGCGAGGAGATCCCCGCCTGCCAGATCGTGATCACCTCCTACGCCCTGCTGCGGCGCGACATCGAATCCTATGAAGCCTGCAACTTTAGCGTCATGGTGCTGGACGAAGCGCAACACATCAAGAACCGCTCCACCCAGAATGCCGTGGCCGTCAAGCAGATCCGCGCCCACACCCGCCTCGTGCTCACCGGCACGCCCGTCGAGAACGGCGTGGCCGATATCTGGTCCATCATGGACTTCCTCATGCCCGGCTATCTGGGCGAATACGAGCTCTTCCGTAGCCTGTACGAACAGCCCATTGCAGCCGGCGACCGCGACGGCGAAATCGCCCAGACCAAGCTGCGCCGCAAGCTCCACCCCTTCCTGCTGCGCCGCCTCAAGCGCGATGTGGCCAAGGATCTCCCGGAAAAGCTGATCAAAACCTCCTTCTGTACGCTGACCGCCGACCAGCAGCACGTCTACAACGCCCTGCTGCAGGAGTCGCGCCAGAAAGTGGGCGACCTGGTGTCTGCCAAGGGATTCGACCGCTGCCAGATGGAGATCCTGGCGATCCTGCTGAAATTGCGGCAGGTCTGCTGCCACCTCGAACTGCTCAAACAGCCGGAACTATCCAAGAGCAAGGAACCTTCGGCCAAGCTAGACCAGTTCTTCGAACTCCTCGACGAAGCCATGGACGGTGGCCACCGCGTGCTGGTCTTCAGCCAGTTCGTCAGCATGCTACATATCATCCGCCGCGAAATGGACGCGCGCCAGCTGCCGTACTGCTACCTCGACGGACAAACCCAGGACCGCATGGCCCAGGTGCTGCGCTTCAACCAGCAACCAAACATCCCCGCCTTCCTGATCAGCCTCAAGGCCGGCGGCACCGGCCTGAATCTCACTGGCGCCGACATGGTGGTCCACTTCGACCCGTGGTGGAACCCGGCCGTGGAAGACCAAGCCACGGACCGCGCCCACCGCATCGGACAAAAGCGCACGGTCTATAGCATCAAACTCATCGCCGAGCACACCATCGAAGAGAAGGTGCTGGCGCTGCAACGCCGCAAACAGGCCATCATCAACGCCACGGTCTCCGGCGGCGACGAGGCCATCCTGAAATCCCTGCGCTGGGACGACGTGCGCGAGTTGCTGGGGATGAGTTGACGCGATATCAGCCATGCCCCGCGTGAACCGTAACCGGGCGTTCCCCCGTAGCGCAGGCAGGCTGCGGTGAGCAACGCCGAACCGCTCGCCCTCGAGCCCAACACTGGTTGCGGCCCGGCGGGGCTAAGCGCGTTGCAGGAACTTGCCGGTGCGGGTGTCCACGCGGATCACCTCGCCGGTGGTCAGATATTCCGGCACCTGCACGACCAGGCCGGTCTGCAGCTTGGCCGGTTTGGAACGACCGGTGGCCGAAGCCCCTTTCATCACCGGGTCGCACTCGACAATCTTCAAGTTCACATTAGAGGGCATTTCCAAGGCCAGGATGCGGCCGTCCGCCACCAACGCCACGATCCCGTCCATGTCCTCGGCCAGATAGTCGATCTGCTCGCTGATCTCGTCGCCGCGCATCACAAACTGCGAGAAATCCTCGGCGTCCATAAACGTGTATTCATCCTGCTTAGCGAAGAGAAACTGCACGTCGCGCTTCTCGAAGGCGATCTCGGTGAACGGGTCATCCCCCTTGCACGTCATATCCATCTTGTTTTTGGTAACCAGGTTACGGAAGCGGAAGCGGTAGAGCGTGGAGGCCCCGCGCGCGCTGGGGGTGGAGACCTTCAGGTCTTCGAGCAGATGCGGCACACCCTGCATGCCGACGAGGTCATTGCGTTTCAAATCACCGGCCTTGATCATAGAAATTCCTTCTCCGGCGCGTTTGGCGCGCCTAGCACCTGCGTCGAAGGGGCATTTTTTCATCCCCTGTCAGTCGGTGCAATCCTTTTCGTACCACAAAATCACGCTTGCGCCCATCCCGCGGCCTTCGTATAGTGTTTTCCGCTTGAGATTTGCCAGCGCTCCGGCGGCTCTACGGGCCGCCCGCGGGCGCAGCACGAAACAATAAATAAGCGCGAAAGGTAACGAGTATGTCAGTAAAAACCATGATTTTTGTGGACGGCGCGTGGTTATATCACGGACGCCAGGCCTTATTCGAAGCTCTCAACGAACAGGAAGGCTTCGAGATTGACTACAAGCGCATTCCGGAACTGATTGCGCATGACATCTCCGAATGGCTGGGTACGGATGTAGATATTGTGCGCACCTGTTATTTCGGCACCGTCCCCGCCATCCGCCCCGGCTACAATCCGGCCAAGCAGCGCGCGTTTTACGATTTTCTGGCCATGCAGTGCGCGTACGACACGGAGATTGTGGAAAATGACCCCCGCCGTGATCCGCAACCGCGGACCGAGGACAAATCCGTGCATGTCGCGCTCGCCAGCGCCATGATGCAATATGCCGCCATACCCGGCGCCTTCGACGTGGCTGCGCTCATCGGCGGCGACGCGGACTACATCCCCCTGCTGCGGCGCGTGCGCAACTTCGGCAAGCGCGTGCAACTCGTGGCCATCAATAACGTGGGGGGCCGCTTTACCACCAGCGCGGCGCTGCTGACCACGCCCGGCATTCAAGATCTGCCGCCCATCTTCCTGGATGAACATGCCAAGGATATCCGCCTGGTGCGCGAGGAGCAGCGGCGCCCCTGCAAGAACTGCGGCAAGGAAGAGGCCACCACGTGGGCCGGACCGGACTTCTTCTGCGCCGACTGCCGCGGCACGCACCGCAAGCAGTTGCGCGCCTGCGACACCTGCGGACGCGAAGAAGAGACCGCCTGGGACAAGCCCTATTTCTACTGCTCCGAATGCCGGCGTGAACACCGTCAGGAAGTTCGCCCCACCTAACGTTCGGCATGTTCCTACCCGCCACACAAGCGGAGATGCAGCAGCGCGGGTGGCAGGAACTGGATATCATCCTGGTTACCGGCGACGCCTATCTGGACACCCCCTTCACGGGGGTGTCTTTGATCGGGCGGGCGTTGGAGAGCGCCGGCTTCCGCGTTGGCGTGATTGCTCAGCCGGACGTACAGACCACGAACGACATTACCCGGCTGGGCGCACCTCGCCTCTTCTGGGGGGTCACGGCCGGTTGTGTGGACTCCCTGGTGGCCAACTATACGGCCACGGGACGCAAGCGGCAGGAAGACGACTTCACCCCGGGCGGACAAAACAACCGCCGGCCGGACCGTGCCAGTATTATCTATGCCAACCTGATCCGGCGTGCCTGCCGTCCTTGCGCGCCCATTGTACTCGGTGGCATTGAAGCCAGCCTGCGGCGCATCGCGCACTACGACTTCTGGTCCAACCGGATCCGGCAATCCATCCTGCTCGATGCCAAGGCCGACCTGCTGGTTTACGGCATGGCGGAACAGACCGTGTTGGAACTTGCCCAGCGGTTACGTGATGGCCGTGACTGGCGCGACCTGCGTGGCATCTGTTTCGCTGCGGCGGCACCGCCGCCGGACGCCGTGATGCTGCCATCCTACGCGGCCGTCGCCGCGCCCCCCTCGCCCGCCGCACACGCGGCCTTTCTTGAGATGTTCCGCCTTTTCGCCGCCAATCAAGACCCGGTCACGGCGCGTCCGCTCGCGCAGCAGCACGACTTGCGCTGGGTGGTGCAGCAACCCCCGGCACCGGCAGCCACCACCTGCGAACTGGACCGGCTCTATCGCCTCCCCTTTGAGCGGGAAGCGCACCCCTTGGATGCGGCGCGCGGTCCCGTGCGGGCGCTGGACACCATTCGCTTTTCGATTACCACCCATCGCGGCTGCTTCGGGGAGTGCGCCTTCTGCGCCATCGCCATGCATCAAGGGCGGCGGGTGGTTTCGCGCAGTGCCGCAGCGATCCTAGCCGAGGCGGAACAATTGACGCATCACCCCAAATTCCGGGGGATCCTGAGCGACATTGGCGGCCCCACCGCCAACATGTATGGTATGGATTGCCCGCGCATGGCCACCCGCGGCACCTGCCCTAACCGTCACTGTCTCTTCCCCGAGGTCTGCGCCAATCTGAAGGTGAGCCACCAGCCGCAAACCAACCTGTTACGGCAGCTACGCCAGTTACCGGGCATCCGCAAAGCCTTTGTCGCATCTGGTCTCCGGCATGATCTGGTGCTGGCCGATGCCGCCCACGGTCCGGGCTACCTGGATGAATTGGTGGCGCACCATGTCTCGGGCCAGCTCAAGCTCGCGCCGGAACATAGTGCCGCAAACGTGCTGCGCCTCATGCGCAAGCCGGGTGTGGCAAAGTTGCTGGCCTTTCGTGCACAGTTCGAACAGGCCAACGCCCGCCACCAGCGCCAGCAATTTCTCACCTACTACTTTGTGGCGGCGCATCCAGGGTGTACGGCCGCGCACATGCGGGAATTGCAGCAGTTCACGCTGCGCGAATTGCGACTGGCGCCTGAACAGGTGCAGGTCTTCACCCCGACGCCCTCCACCTGGGCCACCGCCATGTACTGGACGGAGCGTGATCCGGCCAGTGGCGACCCTGTTTTCGTGGAGAAAAGTGGACGCGGCCGGCAAGACCAGAAGGCCATCCTTATGGCTTCTCGTCCAGCACCCGGACCAACACCGGGCCGGCCGGCGCGGGGAGCTCCTGCAAGAGCGTCTGGGCCCGGTCATGGGCATGCGACCGGCAAGCCCAGATCGCCTTAAGCAGGGTGGCACCGGCGTTATTGCCATCATCCACCAGCCGCAGCCGGCGCAGTCGCTCGATCAGACTCAACTCATCCAGCGTAAAACTCCGCGCCACGCCATTGACCGGCGCCAACCTGACCCTGCCATCCCCAATCGCACTCATGACACCCTTCATCGTCCCCTGCGTCAGCGCCACCGAAATTTCCTTCCCCTTCTCCGCCTCAAAGGTCAACAAGACCGCCTGTTCCATGTCGCGCGCCTGCGTCAATATTTTCTGTAACGCGGCAAATTCGCCGTTTTTCCAGCGTGGCTGACCGGCGGTCAACTCTGCCGCCTGCCGCGCCGCCTGTGCCAGCGATACAGCCTGCAGCAAGCTACGCGCCAACTGTGCCGCCGCCGCAGCCTCCGTAACAACTGCCGGGCTGGGGGGCGCGGCCGGCGGAACCATCGGCGCAGGAGGGGGCGGTGCCTTGGTCGGCGACGGGGCGTTCTCGACGAGCACCTCAGCGCGGAGCAGTTTCGCCTGCTTCTGGCGCCAAGGGAGCGTCTCGGACGCATACGCACCTTGATACCGCTCCAACAACTGCAGAGCCTCATCCATGCGGTTGCGTCGCGCCAGATCCCGCGTCTGCTGATCCAGCGTCTGGCAAACTTCCAGCAACGCACCTTCCCGCCGGCGGCATAAACCTTCCCGCAAGGTGGTCGCCTGTTGGGCGTACCAGGATTGCGGGGCCTGCTGTAACACGGTCTCCAACCGCGGGAGACCGCCTCGCCAATCCGTGGGATTGGCATTCACATAGGCAATGGCCTCCTGATAGGCGGCCTCCACCGCCGAGACCGCCGAGCAAGCCTGCACCGGCGCGACTACTTGTCGGGAGCCTCCCAAGGCAAACCACCAAACCAGGATACCAACCACCAGCAACAAGACCGCGCCGAGCACCACACGCACCACCCACGCACCGCTTGCGCCATCCTCCTGCGTCTCAAGCTGCGCCGCCGCCGCCGCTCGCAACGTCTGCCAGCGCGCTGGATCCGACTCGTGTGCCGTCAGCAGAATCGTACTGGCCCCGGAGGGCGGCAACGGCGCGGCCGGCTGATTTCGTTCCCGCACCCGCCGGATATCAACCAGCACGGCCTTCCAATCCTTGTGTCGATACTTGCGATCCTTGGCCAGCATCTTCGTCAGCAGCAGCACCAATCCATGGGAAATAACGCACGCTTCCTGGGCTGGATTAGCGACCGTGGCCACCAACTGATTGCGCATGATCATATCCTCCTGCCGCTCGCCGGCAAACAGAGGATGTCCGGTCACCATGTGGTAGAGGGTCGCACCCAGCGCATAGATATCCGCGCGGCAGTCCAGATCAGACTGTCCGGTGGCTTGCTCGGGTGACATATAGGCGGGCGTGCCCAGCACTTCCGCTTCATGCTCCCTGGCCTTCGTGGAAACAATGGCGCGCGCCAACCCCAAATCCGTAATCTTCACCGTGCCGTCGGCATCCACCATGATGTTTTCCGGCTTGATATCACAGTGAATCATGTTGAAATCCGACCAGGCATAGTCCAGCGCATGGATCACGCTCTCGGCCACCGTTAGGGCGTCCGCTTCCTCGATCTGCCCCTTCCGGCGGATCCATTCCCCCACCGTGTAGCCATCCACCAACTCCATGATAAAATAGTAGCTGCCGTTGGTGAAGTTGGCGTCGTAGACCTGCACAATGCCCGGGTGTTTCAGACGGCCGGCGGCACGCGCCTCCTCATGGAACCGGGCAATATCCGCCGGATCCCTCGCCTGGGCAGCCGACAAAACCTTGACGGCCACGAAGCGGTCCAACGACGTCTGCCGCGCCTTCCAGACGGAAGCCATCCCGCCGCGCCCCAGCAGGTGCAACAACTCAAAATTATCGATGTGGGGCGCCTGACTCATTTTGCGGAGCAGCCCTCGCCATGGCACTTCGGGCAGAGGATCTCATTCCTGCCACGGCAGGCGAGGCACGCCACCCCGTTCAGGACCCCGCCCCCTTGGCATTTCACGCAGGTGGCCCACCCCTGCCCGCCACAGGCCTCGCAGGTGGCATTGCGCCCAGTCCCATTACACGTGCGACAGGGACTGGTACCCGCCCCCCGGCAATCTACGCAAAGCGCCAAGCTCGACCCCTGGCAGGCCGGACACCGCTCCTTGCGGCTAACGGCCCCTTTGCTCAACAGCGCGTTCGATTCCTTGCGCACCACCCATCCATCCGCACACCCCTTATTGGTGCATTTCACACGCCCGACCCCGCGACAGCGGCTACAGTCCTGCACCCCAATCCCCATGCACCGAGAACAGGGCGTGGGACATGACGTGCGCAGCAGAGCCTGCGCCCGGACATCCAGCCGCGACAAAAGATCCGCCGGCACCCAGACGCGCCGGCTCGCCACCCGTCCCAATGCCTGCTGCCGCATCTCAAAGTCCCGCCGCCCCTGCGCAATCAACACCCGCAGCTCATCCGCCGAACGTCCCGCCGAGACCGAACCCTTGCCATTGCACTCATCACAAACCGGCCCCTCCACCACTTGTGACGAGGCCGCCACCGTGCTTTTCACACCGCTCAGCGTCTGGAAGTGCACCGCACGCCGCCCGCTGCCATTGCAGGCGGAACAGGGACGGGTGGCCAGCGACAGCCGCTGGCGGCATCGTTCCAACGACTCCACCAGCACCTTGCCCGTTTGATCCGTGACCTCTTCGCGCCGGATCAACCGACTCACGGCCAGCGCATTCTCCGTATAGGCATAAGCCAATTCCGGACGTTTAGCCATGTTCTGATCGGCCAGCCGCTTGTCCATGCGCGCGGCCTCCAGCGCCAGGACCGAAACCTCCCCCGTCAGCTTATCCGGCGCCATGGCCGCAAGATTGGTCTGCACGGAGGACACCCACGGCCCGCTAGGCAACACCGCCCCGCAATGCCCGCACGTAGACTCCCGGCCGGATTCCTCCGTACCACACTTCGGACAGATGGTCAGCGTGGCCGCCCACAGCGTACACGCCAGCCCTAGACACGCTATGGCCAGGAACGGCAACCGCCACCACGCGCGCGTACTCATCTTGAAACTCTCCTGTATAAAAGCGTCGTTCGCCTTGCGACTGCCTTAACCATAGCCAACTTGGCCATCGCGATACAACCGAAATGTTGCCAACCTGCCAGATCCACATGGTCTTTTCCTGAAGCGCCACCTAACGCAGGCTGGCTGTAGCAAGGGCTTTGTGGTAACCGCAGAAGCCGCTTTTGTGTATGCTAGCAGTGGCGAGGTGTTGGTTGGCAGAGGATTTGGACACGGGCAGGATCGGTGC